>JANODQ010000236.1:0-3082 GCA_031412775.1 Pirellulaceae bacterium
CCCGTAGGTGACTCGTGGAGTCCCGTTTAATTGGACTTTTCAATAGTTCGTTTACGAAACACGGAAAGCAATTTTCAACGCCTTGGCCTGAAGTATAGTCATCCGTTTGACAGGGTAAAGCATTTAGTTTTGTGAACCATATTCAACAAATCATTGAATTATGGTGGTGCTTTCTTGAATTACCAAAAGACTCGACACGGGAAGTTAAAAGCGCACAGATACCGAAAAATAACTTAGTCATTCCGAAGCTTTTTGCTGGAAATGTTTTTTTGAAGATCAGGCATAGGAGATGTAAACGCAAATCGATTTGTCCGCTGTTCTGGCTTCAACGCGTAAATAGAAGGTCTTAGAGCGTCTAGGAATTCCTCGCTCTTCACCGCCAGAACTATCAGATACGAGAAGAGCGACAGCCAAACTTCAGGTGGGTTCCTTGCCCAATTCAGCCACTATTTTTTGACAATTCGCTCTTCAATTGCAGCCAGAAGTATCGCATCGAGGTTCCTTGGAAAGCCACCCAGTAGGTTTTGGCTTTCGCAAAACTGATTAATCTCTTGCAGCGGGTAAGTCCTCGAAATGTTGAGATCATAAGACTTAGTGGCACTGGTTTTCGGGAAAATCCCGGTCGCGTCGTAATCGGTGATAACTACTGATCCATGGATGCCGCAATCGCGTTGGCGGCGTGGGGGGCGGTAATCGGAGAGGTAGTTGAGCTTCTGACGACTTTCGCTGGTCACGAAAACGTGATGCTCGAGTGCTTTCCCTGTTTTGTCTGGAATACCGTGAATAAAAGCGTATTCGTACTGGGCCCTGGTTCGTTTTCCAACAAGTAGGTTGTTTTTAAACAAGAGCACAAGCGTTCTTAGGTTTTCGGGCTTTAGTCTTCGAGTTTCTGATGTGAACAGTCCTAAGCTATGAAAGTCTTGAATACTGTTGGCAATTACCGGTTCAAAGGAGACACTTAGTCTTTGAGCTGCAAATTGAGTGGTAACAGCAATTGGTCGGTGGTGGAAATAGAGTTTCCGATCTAACAAATCTTGTCGCACACGAGCTTGCAAGACAACGAAATGCTGTTCCATATAGTCCAAGATTCTCGAACGACTCAGTTTGGGTAAGTTAGCTTGATCGAGCGGGTCGATTGATAAGCCAACCGTAAAAAGAGGATGCCGAGCCGAGGGAGGGCGCCTAACATTCTCGCGGCGATCGCGATCCGTAAGATTCATCGCAAAAGCTCGCGTCTCCATCAGCTCGCCAGCGGCAATCAGTTCGCATGTTTCCCCTCGACTTCGGCTGTGCGCGAATTCGACTTCGGCGTCAGTCATCGGCAACAACTGAATCGTTTTAACGTCATTGAACTCATCGATGGCAAGCGTAGGGGACGTGCTTAAGACGAACCCGACGGCGGAAATCACAAGCAGTCGAAGTAAAATAAACATGGCTGCAATCCGTTCGTACTAGATATTCAAAGTTCAATGGGCTAGACCAAATCGTATTCAAAGTCGAGTAAAAACGACATTTCCTGTTTGAGAAAAATGTGTCACTCGAGAGGTCCTGAGTATACGATTTTTGGTTCGCTGAAAGGTCCAACATCCGAAAAAGGTTGGCTCGCAAAGCAGGAAAGTCGAAGAACTGCGCGAAATCCGACTTTTATCAATCTTAATCGCTATTACGCATTCATTCAAAACGGAGCGATTCTTCATGTACTTGTCTGCGTCTATTTTTGTTTCTGCTTTTCCCTGCATTTGCCTCCGTGCGTGTTCCAGTTAAGTCGTGACGGGTGCTGGATGCTGATTTTGAAATACAAAGCCACCCAGGGCATACAGAAGTGGGTGGCGATTAGCGAGAATTACTAAAGTAGTGGATTAACTATTTGATTACACCTACTGGAAAGCACCCTGCAAAGTTAAGTAGCAAGGCTAGACTACTCGCAAGACGAAGCTTGTCTTTTTTGTGTTCGTGAATTTGCAGCGTTCTTAAACGAAACCGTGTAACGAGCTATACTCTTGGATCACGATACGCCGAGCCGTCCGTGCGTTCGGCTGATTCGTTTTTTGACTTCGCAAAATGCTTTGGATTCTCCTTGAACCCCACAACCTACTTTGGTACACACGCCGGTTACCAGACTGGCTCAGAAAAGATTCGAATCTGTTGGATCATTCCCACACTTGACCAAGGTGGAGCGGAAAAGCAGCTTTGTCTTCTCGTTCGAGGCATTGATCGCGAAGTGTTTGAACCGCTGGTGATCACTCTGACAAGATCGGGACCGCGACTGGATGAATTGCGAGCTGCAAATTGCCCTGTGGTACATATCGATAAAAGAGGCAAATTTGATTTTGGTGCGATGGTTCGGCTCGTTCAAGCCATCACGAACTTCAAGCCGCATATCGTTCACACTTGGATCTTTGCTGCGAATGCCTATGGTCGTTTGGCTGCAATCCGAGCGAAAGCGCCAGTTATCTTCGGTGGAGAACGATGCGTTGATCCATGGAAAAAAACTTATCATCATTGGATCGATCGTTACCTTACAAAACGAACAACTGGGATCATCACCAACTCGTCTGCAATATGCAATTTCTATGTCGCTCATGGCCATGATCGATCGAAGTTTCACGTCATCCACAATGGCATACCCGCTCGCGAGGCATCTCCACTTACGAGATTGGAAGCAGCGAAAAAAATGGGCTTAGATCCTAATCGTCGTTGGATCGGTGCGGTCGGTCGACTGTGGCAGCAGAAAAATTACAAGGACATGATTTGGGCTGCAGAGATGCTTAGAGTCCGCTACGATTCGACGACCTTCGTGATCATTGGCGAGGGACCCGAACGACAACGGCTGGAACACTATTGCGATCAAGTGCGAGCTGCGCAGCAAGTGAAGTTTTTAGGTCATCGCCAAGATGCGAACCAGTTGTTGCCTCATTTTGATCTGTTTTGGAATGCAAGCCACTACGAGGGCCAATCGAACTCAATCCTCGAAGCCATGCAGGCCGGTGTCCCCGTGATTGCGAGCAACATCGCCGGAACACGCGATCTCATACAGCACGAACAAACCGGCTTGCTCTTTCCAGTCGGTGACGTTGGCGAG
>JANODQ010000237.1:0-14851 GCA_031412775.1 Pirellulaceae bacterium
TCGAGATATTGTTGGCGATACAGTCGTTGGCTGGCGTACGGCGATTGGGCTAGCCGCTCCAACGAAGCCTTCACAAGGAGGCGATTCGAAGAAATCGGGAAACCGCCCGGTGGTCGTTGGGGTCACTACATCAGTCCAACGTGATTTGCCTGTTTATCTATCAGGCATCGGCACAGTCACGGCCCTCAACACCGTCACGGTGAAATCGCGTGTCGATGGCGAGCTTATCAATGTTTCCTTGGTTGAAGGCCAAACTGTCGAGTCGGGTCAGTTGCTAGCCGAAATTGATCCGAGAAGCTTCGAGGCGGCTCTTGCACAGGCCGAAGGACAACTTGCCCGCGATCGTGCGACACTTCAGCTTTCCAAGCAAACGCTATCCAGGCTGCAATCCCTGAAGCTTCAAAATGCGACCTCGCAACAAGAGCTGGATGAACAGCAGTCGCTCGTTGAACAGTCAGAAGCAGTTGTCGCAATCGGAATCGCCAATGTTCAAAACGTGCAACTCCAACTGTCCTACACGCGAATCACATCGCCGATTAGTGGACGTGTTGGTCTTCGCTTGATTGATAAAGGAAACATCGTGAAAGCGAACGACCTCGGTGGGCTTGCTGTGATAACCCAAGTGTCACCTATCTCCGTGGTTTTCGCGATACCGCAAGACGCTATTCCGCTCTTGCAGACCAGTATGAAACAAAAAGATCAACTCATTGTCGAGGCATTCGACCGTGACGTAACTACAAGATTGGCGGAAGGAAAACTGACTGCCATCGACAATCAAGTCGAACCTACAACAGGTACGCTGAAGTTGAAAGCGACTTTTGAGAACGCCCAGCAGGCTCTTTTTCCAAATCAGTTCGTCAACGCAAGACTGCGAATCGACACAGTTCGCGATGCAATCGTAGTTCCTTCGTTGGCTGTCCAGCGAGGCCCTGACTTTCGTTACGTTTATGTCGTTAAGAGCGATGAGACTGTTGAACTACGAAAGGTTGAGTTGGGCCCGACCGATGGAAGCGATTCTTCCATCGCGAAAGGACTAATGGTTGGCGAAACGGTCGTAATCACCGGCATCGATAAACTCCAGCCAAACACGAAGGTGATTTTGCCTAAGCGAAAAACAGATTCGGCGGGTTAGTGTACATGGATTTCTCGCGAGTCTTTATTCTTCGGCCCGTTGCGACCGTGCTCTTTATGGCTGCCATCGCCATCACCGGCGGCGTGGCATATCGGCTGCTTCCAGTCTCAGCGTTACCACAAGTTGAATACCCGACTATAGTCGTATCCACGTTTTATCCCGGAGCCAGCCCGGATGTAGTCGCTTCCTCCATTACGACTCCATTGGAGCGACAGTTAGGCCAGATACCCGGTCTCAGTCAAATGACCAGTTCGAGTTCTGAGGGATGCTCGGTTATCACCTTACGATTTGTTCTCGAGCTAAATATTGACGTCGCCTCTCAACAGGTTCAGGCAGCAATCAATGTTGCGTCTGGTTATCTGCCACGCGACTTGCCCAATCCACCGATATACAACAAAACAAATCCTGCAGACTCGCCAGTACTGACGCTCGCCTTGTCGTCGGCCACCTTGCCGCTCTCTCGCATCCAAGATTTAGCAGATACGCGATTGGCGCAGAAACTCTCACAAGTGGCTGGAGTTGGACAAGTCAGCGTAACAGGCGGGCAGAAAAAAGCGATTCGTATTCAAGTCAACCCGCTCGCTCTGGCAAACGTCGGGCTCGACATAACTGACATTCGAACTGCCCTTGTGGCATCGAACGTCAATCAAGCCAAAGGAAGTTTTGATGGGCTACAGCAGTCGGTAATCATTGCTGCAAACGATCAATTACTTACCAGCCAACAATACCGTGATCTCATCCTCGCACAACGCGATGGTGCGGTTATCAAAGTGTCCGACATAGCAAACGTAATTGATGATGTGGAGAACCAGCGGCAAGCTGCCTGGGTGAATCAGACACCTGCCGTGTTGGTAAATATTCAACGGCAGACAAATGCGAACGTAATTGAAGTCGTAGATCGAATCAAAGCATCGCTACCACAATTAAAAGAGTCACTTCCCGCATCGATCGACGTAAAAGTCGTGCTTGATAGGACGGAAACAATTCGGGCTTCGATTCACGACGTGCAATTCGAACTGCTGCTTACGATTGTGTTGGTGGTGCTTGTCGTGTTTGTGTTTCTCAGGAGCTTACGAGCGACAATCATTCCGGGCGTGGCGGTTCCGCTGTCAATCGTTGGGTCGCTCGGTGTGATGTACCTTCTCGGGTGCAGCATTAACAACCTAACGCTTATGGCGTTGACGATTTCGGCAGGGTTCGTAGTGGATGATGCTATCGTGATGGTTGAAAACATCATCCGATACATTGAACAGGGAATGACACCGAAGGCAGCCGCTTTGGCGGGAGCTAAAGAAATCAGCTTTACGATCATTTCATTGAGTGTCTCGCTGATAGCGGTACTTATTCCTCTTTTATTCATGGGAGACATCATAGGTCGTCTCTTTCGTGAGTTTGCAATAACACTCAGCATTACTATCGTTATCTCGGCTGTAATTTCACTAAGCTTAACGCCCATGATGTGCTCTCTGTTTTTGTCACAGCGCGAGATTATCCATGGTTCAAGTTCTGTAGCAGGTGCTTCGAAGGCAAATTCATTTTCGAAATTAATCGAACGGCTTTTTAGTGGTGTCTCAAAAGCGTATGAAAGGACGCTTCAGATTGTTTTGAACCATCAGTTGGTAACTATGACGATCTTTTTCGTCACAATGGTTGCTACGATTTATCTTTACATTGTTATCCCGAAAGGTTTCTTTCCGGCTGAAGATACCGGTGTCCTGCTGGGCATCACAGAAGGGCCTCAAGATGTATCGTTTCCTGCAATGAAAGAATTGCAAGAAGATTTTAATCGGAGAATACTTGAAGACGATGATGTGGAATCGATTACGAGCTTCATCGGAATCGACGGAACGAATCTTACGCTCAATAGCGGTCGAATCCAGGTGAAGTTGAAGCCGCATGAGCACCGAGAAGGTTCAGCAGTCGAGATTGCTCGTCGGATTCAAGATTATGTGAATAGCCAAGTGACCTCTTCGTTGTTCTTACAACCCGTGCAAGATCTTTCTGTCGAAACGCGAGTTAGTCGATCGCAATTTCAGTTCACTTTCGAAAATTCCAACAGCGACGAGCTAGCGACTTGGGTTCCCGTATTTGTGGAAAAGTTAAGAAGTCTGCCTGAGCTGCGCGATGTCGCAACCGATCAACTATTGAATGGGTCCCAGGTTCAACTCATTGTCGATCGCGATTCGGCATCCAGGTTGGGGGTTGATTTATTGGGCGTTGATGACGCCCTGTATGATGCATTCGGGCAACGTCAGGTGTCTACAATATTTACGCAATCGAACCAATATCGAGTCATCCTGGAAGTGGCACCCGAGTTTCGCAATTCCAAGGAGGACTTGGGGGAGTTGCGAGTAAAGACCGCGGCCGGTTCGCTGGTACCGATGTCTTCCTTTACAAAAACTTCCTTTCAAAGAGTGCCTCTTGCGATCAATCACCAAAGCCAATTTCCTGTGGTTACTGTTTCGTTTAATCTTCGAAACGGATATTCATTGGACTCGGCGATTCGTGCAGTCAACGAAACACTTGCAGAAACAGATATGCCTGCCAGCATGATCAGCGGCTTCCAAGGAACAGCCCAAGCATTTCAAAAATCGCTCACCACAACACCACTGTTAATTTTGGCTGCCCTAGTCACCGTTTACATTGTTTTGGGTGTGCTTTATGAAAGCTACGTCCATCCAATAACCATCTTATCTACGCTTCCTTCTGCAGGCGTCGGTGCGTTGCTAGCCTTGATGTGGTGCGGGCTTGAGCTGACGGTCATTTCATTGATAGGGATCATTTTATTAATTGGGATCGTAAAAAAGAACGCGATCATGATGATCGACTTCGCACTGGATGCACAGCGCAACCAAGGGATGCTTCCTCGGGATGCGATTTATCAAGCATGCTTGCTTCGGTTTAGACCAATCATGATGACGACGATGGCAGCTCTTTTGGGAGCGGTACCACTTGCACTTAGCTCGGGCGTTGGTGCAGAGTTGCGAAAGCCACTTGGAATCACCATCATCGGAGGGTTGGTATTGAGTCAAGTACTGACACTTTATACGACTCCAGTGATCTACCTTTGGCTTGATCGATTGGGGCATTTCGTTGGAAAACGAACTGCTGCGGAGGTTGATCGGCCTTGAACATATCCGAGCCATTTATACGTCGTCCTGTCGCAACGACCTTGCTGACGATTGCAATCCTCATCTCAGGAATGCTGTCGTACTGGTTGCTGCCCGTTAGCCCGCTACCTCAAGTCGACTTGCCGACAATTTCTATCAGCGCCAGCTTCCCGGGTGCTAGTCCAGAAACGATGGCAACCGCAGTAGCAACGCCGCTCGAAAGGACACTCTCCAGGATTGCTGGCGTCACGGAAATGACGAGCAACAGCACACTTGGAAGCACAGGAATTACGCTGCAATTTGAGTTAAACCGCGACATCAATGCAGCCGCTCGCGATGTACAAGCCGCAATTAATGCTGCACGAAGCCAGTTGCCACAGAACCTGCCAAATAATCCTTCCTATCGAATGGTTAACGCGGCAGACTCTCCGATTATGATGCTCAGCTTGATATCCGACACGATCCCCAAAGATCAAATGTACGATATCGCTACCACGCAACTTCAACAGATGATTTCCCAAGTTCCAGGCGTTGGGCAAGTCAACCTGGGCGGCGGTTCGGGCCCGGCTGTTCGAGTCGAGATAAACCCTACCGTCATGAATCAGTTGGGATTGTCTCTTGAAGACGTTCGTCTTGCGATCGCAAATGCGAACGTAAACAGGCCCACGGGATCGATCATGAATGATCATCAGGCCTCTTTCATAAACGTCAATGACCAGATGGAGGTCGCATCGGAGTACACGCCACTGATTGTCGCGTACCGAAACGGTGCCGCAGTGCGGTTACGTGATATCGCAAGCGTCACAGACTCGGTCGAAGACACGCGGCAATTTGGTATCTTCGATGGTGTCCCTTCGATCTCTGTTCTGATTTATCGACAGCCGAATGCAAACATTCTAGATACAGTCGATCGTATTCGCAGTATTCTCCCAACGCTTCGTGCTCAAATACCAGCCGCAATCGAAATGGCGATCGGCTTTGATCGAACAACTACCATTCGCGCGGCAATAGAAGACGTACAGTTCACGCTGTGGTTGTCAGTCGTTCTGGTGATGATGGTTGTATATGCATTTCTGCGAGATTGGCGGTTTACGTTGGTTACCTCGGTATCGGTTCCTGTTTCTTTGGTAGGAACCTTTACGTTAATGTATTTGGCGAATTACTCGATTAACAATCTTTCGTTAATGGCACTTACAATCGCAACCGGATTTGTCGTTGATGATGCGATCGTGGTCACTGAAAACATCAATCGATATCTTGAAAAGGGATATTCGGGCTTTGAAGCTGCTTGCATCGGAGCAAAAGAAATTGGCTTCACAGTGCTATCGATTAGCGTATCTTTGATTGCTGTATTCATTCCGATATTGTTGATGGGCGGAGTTGTCGGGAGGCTCTTTCAAGAATTTGCGATAGTACTTTCATCTGCAATTCTCATCTCGCTTGTTGTATCGCTAACAACAACACCCATGTTATGCGCGGTCTTGCTTCGTAGTGAATCTCATGGTAGCGATTTAGAAGGTCATGATACAAAGGCTCCAGTAAACCACCGCATCAAGGAAGGTTTCGTTCTTTCCTTTTATCGTCGATCTCTTACGGTTGTGGTCGATCATCCCACTTGGACCTTGATAGTCTTTTTAGCAACCATTGTCTTGAATGTTTATCTTTTCGTGATTGTTCCAAAAGGTTTTTTTCCACAGCAGGACAATGGTCGATTGGTCGGGAGCCTTGTGGCAGATCAGGGGACTTCCTTTAAAGCAATGTCGGCTTTCGTGCGTGAGTTTGCAAACAAGATTAGCGAAGATCCCGATGTTGATCACGTACTGGCTTCAACAGGTGGTGGAGGTAATGGAGGAGCTAACGCTGCAAGAATGTTCGTAACGCTTCATCCACTTGGAAAGCGAAAACTGAGTGTTGAGCAAGTAATCTCGAACTTAAGAAGTCGGCTTTCGGGTGTAACCGGGGCAAATTTATTCTTGCAAGGAATCCAAGATTTACGGCTTGGAGGACGCACATCTAGTTCGCAATATCAATACACCATGCGAGGGTCCAACCTTCGCGAGTTAAATGAATGGTCAGCGAAAATGCTTGCTCAGATGCGAAAGATTCCCGGTATAGTAGACGTGAATTCGGATCAACAGGATCGTGGCATTCAAACACGTCTTGTTGTCGATCGACAACTTGCCTCACGACTCGGAGTAGATTTCCAAGAGATCGATAACACTCTCTACGATGCCTTTGGCCAACGGTTTGTTTCGACAATCTACTTGCCGCTAAATCAGCATCGCGTGGTGATGCAATTAGCGCCGGAGTTTTCCAAGAGCCCAGAATCGCTTAGTAATATTTACGTTCGATCTTCCTCGAGTCAGAATATTCCTCTTTCGGATCTTTATGAGATCGAGCAACGAAACACTTCGTTAGCGGTTGCTCATTCGGGACTTTTTCCGTCGTCAACGATTTCGTTTAATTTACTTCCCAATGTTTCACTCAGCAGTGTCGTTCCATTGATCGAGGAGCAACTGGACCAGTTGGATTTGCCTGACGAGATATTTGGGAAGTTTTCGGGAACTGCGCAAGCCTTCCAGGACTCGCTCGCAACACAGCCGTTTCTCATATTGGCCGCACTCGTCTCGGTGTACATCGTGCTGGGTATACTTTACGAGAGCTACATCCACCCACTTACGATTCTTTCGACGCTACCAGCCGCAGGAGTTGGAGCAATCCTTGCATTGTTGGCTTGCGGTATGGAGTTCAACATCGTGGGTCTGATTGGAATTCTGTTGCTCATCGGAATCGTGAAGAAGAATGCAATTATGATGATCGACTTTGCTCTGTCAACGCAACGCACACTCCAGATGCCACCTCGAGAGGCGATTATCGAAGCATGTGTTTTGAGATTTCGTCCGATCGTTATGACAACGGTAGCAGCCTTACTGGGCGCGATACCGATGGCTATCGGTTGGGGAAACGGTGCCGAACTTCGTCAACCGCTAGGCGTGACGATTGTCGGTGGGCTGCTTGTCAGCCAGTTTGTAACGCTATACACAACACCAGTCTTGTATCTGTTGCTAGAACGATTATTCCGACGATAGCACTTGTATCAACAAAGTGTGACGACTCCACAGAAGTCTACGAGCAATAAGGATACTTAGACATTCATTCCTGGCCTAATCTTCGACGTCCAAAGTCAGCCATTCAGTTCGCCCCGGAGTCGAGTACGCGTGTTTTCAGCCAATCCTTCTTCGTCATCCGCTAAATCTCCTGGACGTGAAGCCGGCCTGGAAGAGGTGCTGGAACGCATTCAACGACTGACGAATGGAACCGATAACAAAGGGAAGTCAAGCGACGTTTCTACATGGGCATCAAGCAATCTAGAGGGCCAATACCGAGCTTCCTCACCAAACAGTTCGGACTCCGGTATTCCGAGCAAGATATCGGATGCTGGCCCAAAATCGCTCTCACCCGAACATAGCATCACAGCACCGCTAGGCTCTCCTGCTTATCTGAAAGTCACCGGTTCCCTTGACGAACCGATGCTACCAATGGAGCCAGCGTCGCTCTGTGAAGCGGGACTCTCGGAAACACTCGTCGAAGAGTTAACTGTTCGATTCTTGTTCAATCGCGGAGAAGCGTCTGGTCGGCAAGTTGCAGATCAACTAAAACTCTCGTTCCGATTGGTCGAACCTATTCTGACGCGATTAAAAGCACAGCAAATGATCGCTTACGCTGGAGCCTCCAGTGTGAACGATTATATCTATATCATGACAGACGCTGGCCGGGATCGAGCCAAACGATACATGCAGAAGACGACGTATTTCGGTGCTGCTCCGGTTCGGTTATCCGATTACATCGCGAGTGTAAAACTTCAGTCAGTAGAACATCAACACCCAAGTCGTGAAGCACTCCGCGAAGCATTCTCAGATTTGCTGGTTTCGCCCTCGCTTTTAGCTCGCCTCGGGCCCGCGATTAACAGCGGTCGCGGTATGTTTCTCTACGGTTATCCTGGTAATGGGAAGACCAGTATTGCGGAACGAGTGACGCGAACATTCGGACTGTTTATTTGGATTCCTCGATGCATTTCGGTCGAAGGCGAAATAATTCGTATTTTTGATCCAATGATGCACGAACAAGCGGAACCTGAGGCTTCGCAAGGGCTGATTGATCACAGCACCGTCGATCCGCGATGGATTCGAATCAAAAGACCGACAATCGTTGCGGGTGGTGAGTTAACGATGTCAATGTTAGAGGTGGCACATAATCCGCTTTCCAATATCTGTGATTCGCCACTACAGATTAAAAGTAATTGCGGCGTACTGTTGATCGATGACTTTGGTCGACAGCGCATGACGGTCGATGAATTGCTAAATCGATGGATCGTCCCACTAGAGAAGCGACATGATTATCTCTCACTGCACACAGGGAAGAAAATTCAGGTTCCATTTGACCAACTGGTTATTTTTAGCACGAATCTTGAACCGAAAAATCTTGTGGACGATGCGTTTTTAAGACGTATCCCGTACAAGATTGAAGTGCAAAACCCAACGGAAGAGGCCTTCCGCAAACTCTTTGAAATCATGTGCAAATCGTTGAAAGTCCCTTTTCGGACCGAAATGATCGATTACCTGATTGCAAAACACTACAAGCCCTTTGATCGACCATACAGAAATTGCCATCCGCGAGATTTGCTTCTCCAAGTTCGATCCTATTGCTATTACAACTCTGTCCCTCTGGAACTCCGCTTCGAATACTTGGATTTTGCTGTCGAAAACTATTTCTCGATCATGTAAGCACCTAGGCACAAGTTCTTTACTACAATCATCGGATGGAAATTTTGAACGTCTTCCCAATGTTTATTAGCGCGTGCAAGAGGGTTTCTTCGAGCTTCACGAAGGTTTAGTATGCGTCCATTTGCAACCCGTAATACTTGATCTTTTTCCAAAGCATCTCGATTAGGTTAAGCTTGGGTCAATAGGCGGGAAGGAACCAAAGGCAGAGGTTTTGCTTTTCCCATTTTGGAATCATTGCCTGAATCGCTCCACTGGTGTGAAGCGGAGAATTGTCAACAACGACTGTTGTCGGATTGGTTATCCGCGTGGTTTCGCCAGTATCACGCAACGCTTCCAGGCGTTGAACTTGCGACTTCGACAACTTAGAGATAGAACGACCCGCTGGCCTATCCATGACAAGCGTCCTTGCTTGAGGTGCCGAGTGATCCTTTCTTAACTCTAGCTAATTCGGCCAGCCAGAGTCGTATCAATTTACTTGTGCTTAGGTACTTATTCTCAAACAACATTATCACAACTTAGGCTGAACTAACACATTAGGTACAAAACCAAGGCAGCTAAATTCTGTTTCAACACCGAATTTTTATCAACCCAGATCTTGGCCATCAAAAGTTCTTGATAGAGTGGATTGCTAGGATCGAGAGTAATCTTGTCGGATACGTTAGATTTGCCGAACGCAGGTTTGACAAACGAGTATTTGATCTAACCAGATATCGATTGCAAATTCGGTTGGGCTAAGCTAGTTTTAGTCTTCCTACCTGTACGTTTGAGTCTGACTCAGTCCCGCTACCATTCGCTTTTGCCCTCTATTAGATGAGCGGTTCGAAAGCCCACCCTGAATTGAGATCGGAATAGTCCGTAATGAAAACCATCCTGTTTTTGTTGTCGACGATGGCATCTGCTGTCGCAATAGGGGCTGATACGTCAAAGCCTTCCAAGCCTAATGTGATTGTAATCTTGAGCGACGACCTCGGTTGGGGAAGCGTGGGATGCTACGGAGCAAATCCAGAACTTGTGAAGACTCCCAATATTGATCGACTTGCCAAAGAAGGAAGGCGGTTTACAGATGCGAATACGACTTCTTCGGTATGCTCGCCGACGCGTTACGCTCTATTGACGGGGCGTTACTGCTGGCGGACGTCGCTTCAGAGCGAAGTTCTCGGGACCACATCGCCTCTTCATATCGAAACGTCGCGTTTGACTGTCGCTTCGATGTTAAAGTCACAGGGATACAAATGTGCAGCAGTCGGCAAATGGCATCTTGGATACGGGACCACAGAACGTTGCGACTTCACGAAGGAACTAAAACCTGGTCCGCTCGAAATCGGATTTGACTACCATTTTGGCGTTCCCTCAAATCATGGTGACGTTAGCGGCGTCTATGTCGAGAACCACTGGGTCTATGGACTTAACAAAGAAAGCCCAAGCTCTCCAAGTCCGCCTTATGTAACGATGGGACAACAAAAAGGGCAAAACGTAAAAGCTTTCGACCTTAACGCACCGAAGCGAATTGACGATGAAGTCATGGAGACACTCACAAGCAAAATGGTTGGCTGGATTCAGCAGCAGAAAGCCGACAAGCCATTCTTCGTTTACTTTACGCCAGTCGCCGTTCACAATCCGATTACACCTTCCAAAGAAACCAAAGGTAAGAGTAAGGGCGGTCCATTTTGCGACTTTGTTAACGATCTTGATATCAGCGTAGGCCGTGTTTTGGATGCACTGGATAAGCAGGGGCTCGCAAAGAACACGCTGGTGATTTTTTCCAGCGACAACGGCGGCGTTAACAAACCAACCGGTGATACGCCTCAGAACGTAGCCAGGGACGCGGGTTTAAAGCCTGTGGGGCCGTTTCGCGGAGGCAAGCATGATGTGTGGGAAGGTGGATTCCGAGTTCCCTATCTCGTGCGATGGCCGGGGCGTGTTCCCCCAGGAACCGTATGCGATGAGACTATCAGTATCGTGGACACACTTGCCAGTATTGCAAAGATCGTTGATTCAAAACTTCCTAAACCCAACGAAGGTGCAGAGGATAGCTTTGACATTTCGGAATCGTGGATGAACGAGAAGTACGACGGCAAATATGATGGCAAGCTTCGCCCGGATCTAATCGTACACAGCGCGGATGGTAACTTCGCGATCCGTCAAGGCGATTGGAAATGGATCGAGGGAGTCCCTGCAGACGATGTTAGACCCGCTTCGAAAAAAGCTCGCGCTAATCAGATGATCCGTATGCTCTACAACTTAAAACAAGACATCGCTGAGACGGACGATTTATCAGCAAATAATCTCGGTGAAGTGAATCGACTCGAAGCTCTCTTGGTTCGTTACCGCCATGGCGGATACAGTCGTGAGATGCCTCCGATTGTCGTCGCTGCGAAACCGAATGTCACCAAGCTTCAACCATTAGTGAACGCCAAAGCATTGGATTTAACAAACTTTAAAGGAGACAACTGGAGTGAACGAGAGGGTGCGATGTTTGGTAAAGCGGACGCGAAGGGGAACCCTCTTACCGGACCTATCCAAATCGAAAATGGCTCAATCGAGTTTCAGATACTGCTAGGTGATGCCGACCGACATTCGCTACGCATACAAACTGCAGAGCAAGGACGCAGTTTTCGTGTAGTCATATCTCGAGGGCAGATTGAAATTGCTAAGAATCCTGATGCGAAAAAACCGAATGATATAGGAGTCGAAGAATCGACATTTTTATTAGCTAAGAAACGAGTGAAGTTCGATTCAAATCAATGGCAAACAGTTCGACTAACTTTTCACGATGACGAATTAGTCGTTGATTTTGCAGGAAGTGAAACCAAAGCGAAACACGCAATCATTGCCGAGCGAAAGATGCAAGCAAACTTTATCTCGTTTGACGGAGTCGTAGCCATCAAAAAGGCCGTTGTTTCAGTCCCATGATAAATTTTCCACAAACTTGCTTTGCAATTTTTATCGTATTGCAGACGTTATTCTTAGCTTCCGCCGAAACGCGTTCATGGGCTACGTCTGTCGATTCGTTTCTTGAAAAAAATTGCCATAGCTGCCATAACTCTGATGTAACCGAAGCAAATTTAAACTTTGCAAATTTAAAATTAGATCCTACAAATCGCGACAACTTTGCGATTTGGAAGCGAGTGGTAGAACGAGTCGCCAACGGTGAGATGCCGCCTAAGGAAGAGCCTCGGCCTCTCGAATCGGACATCGCGCAATTCGTTTCGAATATTGAAAATCCGCTGCTCGCGGCAGATCAGGCTGACATTGCCACGAACGGACGCGTGCGTAGTCGCAGGCTCACGCGAGTCGAATATGAGTACACGCTCCATGATTTGCTAGGCATCGATATTCCTTTGAAGGACTTACTACCGGAGGACCCATCTTCCCACGGTTTTGAGACGGTCGCAGCGGGACAACAATTATCTCATTACCAACTAGCACGCTATCTAGACGTGGCCGATATTGCACTTGAAGAAGCTTTTGATCGCGCGAAAGCTGGCGACAAAAAATACTCATCGCACTTAACACCTGAGCAGCTAACCAAGGGG
The DNA here is from genome assembly GCA_031412775.1 of Pirellulaceae bacterium. Lineage (GTDB taxonomy): Bacteria > Planctomycetota > Planctomycetia > Pirellulales > Pirellulaceae > JAIYDQ01. The sequence goes on from JANODQ010000237.1 coordinate 12,563, forward strand.
CAAGGAAAAGGGAATTACCGCGGTCCTGAGTTTCGAAATGGCGAGAGTATATCCTGGCCAATCGGGACTCAGTTTTACGGGCGATTGACGTCGGTTGAGATTCCTGACGATGGTTGGTATCGCGTGACTCTAAGGAACGTGCGAGCAATTAATCCAGGTGAGGATGGCGCAGTATGGGGCACGCTTCGTTCCGGTGTCTGCTATTCCAACGCACCGCTGTTGTACATGGTTGGGTTAGTCGAAGCGACAACCAAGCCTCGCGATATTGTCTTCGAAGCGTGGATTCAGGAAGACCATATTCTTGAGCTAAAGCCGAACGATGGAACGCTTAAACGTACTAAGACGGGACTCAATGGAGGTACTGTTTCTTACAAGGATAGGGACATTGAAAAAGAAGCTGTATCTGGGATTGCGCATCAAGGTATTGATATAGAACGGATCTACCCGATCGCGGATCACACTGGCGTTAGTAAAAATCTTTTCGGTGAAATAGGCCAGAAATTTATCCAAGCAGCTCCTACGCAAGCTTTAGACATGTTGATCGCGCGATTTGCCAACAAAGCCTTTCGGCGGCCTTTGGATTCAGCACAGCTTGCACCCTACTGCGAGATCGGACAAAAAGCATTGTCCGATGGAGACTCCTTTACTGAAGCACTTCGATCCAGTTACCGCGCGATACTATGTTCTCCGCGTTTTTTAACGTTCATTGAATCTCCTGGTGTGTTGGACGCTTTTGCTGTTGCTTCTCGATTAAGTTACGCGCTCTGGGTTAGTAAGCCCGATGAGGAGCTGATTCGACTGGCCAAAGATAACTCGCTCGTTCATCCAACGACCCTCGTTGAACAGATTGAACGAATGATAGACGATCCGAAGTCGAATCGATTTGTTTTTAGCTTTAGCAATCAATGGTTGAAGTTGAACCAAATTGATTTTACATCGCCAGATCCAAAACAGTTTCGTGATTTTGATCCGGTCGTTCAAGAATCAATGTTGTTAGAGACCAGAGCTTACATCAAAGAACTAATTCGAGAAAATAGAAGCATCGATCATTTGATTGATTCCGAGTTTGCATTTTTCAATGGTCGACTAGCCAGACACTATCAGGTCGATGTATCACTGGTATCCGGAGAAGGGATACAAAAGGTTCAGTTGTCTCAATCTTCCAAGCAAGTGCGTGGCGGCTTGATCTCGCAAGCGGCCATTCTAAAAGTCACCGCCGATGGTACGACTACTTCGCCTGTCGTTCGAGGCGTATTCATCAACGAGCGAATACTCGGTGTGGAGATCCCGCCCCCGCCGCCTGGTATTCCGGCTATCGAACCGGACATTCGTGGTGCAACTTCCATTCGTGATCAACTTGATAAGCATCGCTCGAACCCTTCATGTGCATCTTGCCATCTAACGATTGATCCTCCCGGGTTTGCTTTAGAAAGTTTTGATCCAGTTGGTAGATGGCGGACGAATTACGGCATCGATGGAAAAGGGGTGACTGTTAACGCGGAAGGCCGAACACCCGAGGGAGCCGCGTTTGATAACCTTACGCAGTGGAAGAAGATTTACCGCGAGTGCGACGAGCAGTTGGCTAAAGGATTTGCTGAACAATTCCTCACCTATGCGACCGGTGCTCCCGTACAATTCAGTGACAGAAAGAGTATTCAGGCGATAGTGCAAAAGTCGAAATCGAATGATTTTGGAATGCATTCGATCATACAGGAATCACTAAGCAGTCCGATCTTTTTGAGCAAGTAATACCTAAGTCCTGACGCGGACCGTTAGCCCTTTCGAGAAGCAAGAAATCATGAAAAAAGTTTACTTTGGATCAAACGCTCGTCTTTCGAGACGCTTCATGCTTCGTGGTACGGGCGTTTGCCTTGGGCTACCAGTACTCGATGCAATGACGCCCGCGTTCGCGTCGATTCCTGAAGCCAAGACTGCGAAACGCTTCGTAGGAATAAGCCTTGCGTTAGGGCTGCATAATCCAAATCTTGTTCCTAAAACAACGGGCCGCGATTACAAGCCCTCACCGTACTTGGAATCGTTGCAAGACATTCGTGAAGAGTTCACCGTCGTCTCGGGAGCATCACACCCGGGCGTGACAGGTGGTCACACTGCCGAAGGAAGTATCTTCTCGGCATGTCCCAACCAAAGAGGAACTACTTCGCGAAACACGATCTCGTTAGACCAATTGATGGCGAGGCAACTCGGACACGAAACACGTTTTCCCTCATTTGTTTTGAATACGAATGGACAAAACAGCCCGTGCTATACGGAAAACGGCGCGATGATACC
>JANODQ010000238.1:0-3970 GCA_031412775.1 Pirellulaceae bacterium
CTTTTCACGGGGATTACCTTTCAAGACGACTACGCGGAATCGGTGTTGGATTTTACTGATAAAATTCCTCGAGGGCGTTGGTGCCGCAGGCAACTAGGCGACCGGAGCTACGATGGGCGGGGTGAAGTTCTGCAATTAACCAAAGAATCACGTCGTTGTTGAAGGTAAGTGGTTTTCGGTTCGCTTGCTCAATAGATTCTCAAAGGCATTCCCAACTCAGCTAACGTGTGGATTTTTTGCTTGGCAGGGCTTTTGGTTTTGATTTGCGTCCGATCCGTGGAAAACGATCGCCAAGGGTGTTTCCCCTTGCCAAAGAGGCCCCTTCTAAGGCACAATCTACAAGTTGGCCGTTGGTCGCTGCTCATTTGAAGCAGCACATTGATTTTTTCGCCATGAGGATTGGATCCCAAGTTTATGGAGTTGCATGTTGCACTGGAATCAACTCACGAGGACGACCGAGTGGGAGCAGTCATGTCGGTGCTGGACGCCTTTGAGAAACGAGTTAAACCTCAACAGCTCATTTTGGCACGATACTTCAAGATTGAAGATCAACCTCGGCTGACGCTCAACAAGCAGCAAATGCGTTGGGAATTTGAGCTTCATGGTGGTGCGTTTGGTTATACCGACCACGAAACGACGCTCATCATCGATCTGGAGCCACCCGTTGCTGGGCCGCGCAATAGCCTTTCGGACAACTCGCGTAAGGGGAGCTTGAAGCTTTCGATTGTTTGCGGCTGTTACGATGCGCGACCGTGTGTTCACAGTGTGACTTGCGCGACCTATCTTCGCAGGCAGCTCTCAGGATTGCCGAGTTATGAAGCTGAACAGTGGATTAAAGGTTGTATTTCGGACGGCCGTGAGATTGGCCGAAAGATTATTTCGGAGTTGAGCCAGATCGGTACGGCGGCTCCGACTGACGAAGAAGAAACCTCACTATCGCGACTTCAATGGCGAATCGCTGGCTTCAAAGGCAATAGCGGAAATCAATACTTTCGTCCAAAGTTGTTGATTGTTCCTTATTTGCAGTCGCAAAAGAAACGCGGCGGATGGACTAAGGGTCGGCAGCTTAAGAATATTTTCGAGCAAGCTCCCGATTCGGTCTTTGAGAACCCGATTGATCGAACCGTAGCGACGTTGCTACAGATTTCGAGTGAGTCTTATCAGGAGAACGGATTGGTCGCGATTCGTGAATGTTTAAATTTGCTCCGCAATCATCCTTCAGTCGTATTCGATGACGAGAACCTAACTCCGTGCCGCGTGACGTTCGCTCCCGTGGAGTTCAGCATGGAGACGGATGACGACGACATTTTTCGTCCGACATTGTCGTTCGCTGGGCATCGAATTGATGCTCCGATGGATGAGCTTTTGATCGGCGAAGTCAGCCCTTCGAAGTTTTTGTTGATCATTGCTGAAGTCGCAAGTGGTCGCTTGTGGATCAGCGAGATTGATCGCGCCACCAAAATGATGCTCGCTCAATTTGAACGTGCTTATCGAAAGCAAGCCACTTTTGACAAGGGCATGGCGGAACAGCTTGCCGACATCGTGGCAGCAAAATCGTCCGAAAAGTCGATGCAAATCACGCTTCCCGAATCATTAGCTGGGCCCGAACAACCACTTGAACCCAATATAGAGCTGCACCTAAGCCCTCGTATTCCGTCGGGTTTGATTGCTTCGTTGCGAGTTACTTGCGATGCGATGTCGGAGCCGCCAATTCCTGGCATGGAGCCTGATCGACTTCGGTTAGTTACCCCTGCAGGTCGATTTCAACTGACTCGCGATTTGATTGAAGAATCGCGTCGAGCCGATGAGATTGCGACGCTGTGTGAGTTTGGCAAATTGTCGTTTGATGGACCGTATACATGGATCGCTGAAGACGAAGAAGATGCCTTGGAGTTGATCGAACGACTTCAGAAGCTAGGTGAGTCATCGCCTACGGTTTGTTGGCCCAAGAGCCAAGCGATGCGTGTTCTCGGCGAGATCACTCCTCAAAGATTACAAGTTCGATTGAACAGCCAACGTGATTGGTTTGGAGTCGACGGCAAAGCGACTGTGGAAGGGATCGATATTCCACTCGCCGAATTGCTATCGGCTTTGCGAAATCGACGCCGCTTTATTCCACTTGGCGATGGCCAGTTCGCGATGATCTCCGAGCAACTCCGCGACCGGCTTACCGCGATTCACGATGTTTCCCAAAATGAGTCCGGTCAATTGAAGCTTTCACGAGCCGCTACAGCGATTGTGGAGGAAGCTCTCGGCGATGATATTGCTTACGAAAGTGATGCAAAGTGGCAAGACGCGCTCGCAAGACTCAGTCAAGCGAAAGAGTTAAATCCGGTTGTGCCGAAAGAGTTGCTCGCGGATCTTCGTGACTATCAAAAGGCGGGCTATGAATGGCTTGCGCGATTGAGCCACTGGGGACTAGGCGGTTGCTTGGCGGACGATATGGGTTTGGGAAAGACGGTGCAAGCTCTTGGGATCTTGCTAGACCGAGCCAAAGATGGCCCAGCCGTGATTGTCGCTCCAACCAGCGTCGGCATGAACTGGGCACGAGAAACAGCCCGGTTCGCGCCAAGCCTCACCCCAAAGCTTTACCGCGAACACGATCGTCAGCATGTGATCGAAACCGCGGGGCCTGGCGATCTGATCATTACGAGTTACCAGCTACTCCAGCGTGACGTTGATCGATTTGCATCACGACCATGGAACACTTTGGTTCTCGATGAAGCGCAATACATCAAGAACTATCAAACAAAAACGGCTCAAGCGGTTCGTGAATTAGACGCTGATTGGCGACTTGCTCTTTCGGGTACGCCACTTGAAAACCACATCGGCGAACTTTGGAGCCTAGTTCGGGTTGTCTCACCGGGGTTGCTCGGTTCTTGGGAGCGATTTAGAAAGAGTTTTGCTGAACCGATTGAACGCGATAAAAGCAAGGAGCGGCTGCAAGCGCTCGGTCGCGTTGTAAAACCTTTTATCTTACGTCGTACCAAAAAAGAAGTGCTCAAGGAGCTTCCGGAGCGAACAGAAATCGTTCGATTTGCAGAGCTGAGTGAACCTGAAAGAAGGAAGTATGATGCGGCCCGATTAGCGGCTCTTTCGGAACTGACTGTCGCAGGCGAAGGCGATAACGAGCAGCATAAACGTATTAAGGTATTAGCTTGGTTGACGCGGCTACGACAACTTTCTTGCCATCCGCGACTGGTTGATAATCTGTGGGATCAATCCTCGGCTAAGCTGGATTTGTTCATGGAGATTGTCGACGAACTGCAAGAAGGCGAGCATCGCGCGCTTGTGTTCAGCCAGTTTGTTCAGCACCTGACCTTGATTCGCGAAGCACTTGATAAAGCCGGTATCTCTTATCAGTACCTTGACGGTTCCACTCCTGCGGCAAAGCGTCAGGACGCTGTCGATGCGTTCCAAGCTGGTGAGGGCGAGTTGTTTTTGATTTCGCTCAAAGCTGGTGGTACGGGCTTGAATCTTACAGCGGCAGATTACGTTTTGCATTTGGACCCATGGTGGAATCCGGCTGTTGAAGATCAGGCAACGGATCGGGCGCACCGTATCGGACAAATGCGAAAGGTCACGGTATTCCGGTTGGTCGCGAAGGATACGATCGAAGAGCAGATACTAGCTTTGCATGATGAAAAGCGAGAGTTGATCGCAGGCGTGCTCGATGGTGCGGATCGGGCTGGCAAGCTCTCGACCGAGGACTTGGTATCAATGATTCGAATGAGCCAAGTGCAATCGCAAGACTAGGCTCACGCTTGGGTGTCTAGTTGCGGCGGCGGCATGTCGTCTTCTACCGGTAAATCGAAAACCGATGGAGCCTGGCGTTCGACCGGCTCGGGTTCGGACTGTGTGGTGATCGCTGTTTGTTGCCTAGGAGTTGGTCCGTCGTATCTTTCTTGGGCATCGCGATCGCTTGCCTGCTGGCTCTCAGAAACGTCTTCCACCGTGGCATCGGCGGTGA
>JANODQ010000239.1:0-6165 GCA_031412775.1 Pirellulaceae bacterium
CTCAACGAGATCCTCGCAAAGCACACAGGCAAAGAAGCTGCAACCATTGCCAAGGACACAGACCGAGATTTCTTCCTCACAGCACAAATGGCAAAAGAGTATGGCTTGGTCGATGAGATCCTGATGAAGCAGGAACTCCCTGCAGAGGACGACAAGTAAAGACGCACAAACTAACGGCATGCGTAGAACAATTTAACACGACGCGCAAGCGAGTGTCGAAGCACAATTAACCGCTAGCTACCGCGTCACGTTATAAAGTACGCTTCGCAGTTTACTTAACGACAGATCACAACTACAGCCACTAAGACACCTCGAAAAAAATATTCTGAAAGAAGCTTTACCATGCCGATGATTCCATATGTTATTGAAAAAGATGGTCGCGAAGAACGCGTTTACGACATCTACTCCCGTCTGCTCAAAGACCGAATCGTTTTCCTCGGGACTCAAGTTGACGATGAAATGGCCAATGCATTAGTCGCTCAAATGCTATTCCTTCAGTCGGATGACCCTAAGGCGGACATCCACATGTACATCAACAGCCCCGGCGGTAGCGTCAGCGCAGGAATGGCGATCTACGATACGATGCAATTCATCTCGTGTGATGTTGCGACCTACTGTATCGGCCAAGCGGCATCGATGGGGGCAGTGCTGTTAACCGCCGGAGCCAAAGGCAAACGCTATTCACTTCCGAGCTCTCGCATCATGATCCACCAACCGCTGGCGGGTATGCAAGGAACTGCCGAAGAAATCGATATTCACGTTCGCGAATTCCGACGGACTAAGAAGAAGTTGAACCAGATACTCATCAAACATTGCGGCCAGTCCCTCGAGCAAATTGAAAAAGATACCGATCGCGATCGATTCATGGACCCCGAAGAAGCCGTGTCCTACGGTCTGATCGATAAAGTCGTCGATTCGATGCCGAAACCAATCGAAAAATAAAGTTCTTGGTCTGTCCGTCGAAGGAAGTCAACGTCCAGTTTAAAACTTGATTTTGTACGCGTAGCAGATGCCGTAAGACATCTGCAAACAACAGCTCTTGACGACGTCAAGAGCGACCTCTGGAAGCTTGCGAAAAAGCCTTGTCTTTCCCGTTGGCGGAATCTATGCCGGCCAAAGATTTGAATTCATTCCTCGACTACATTGGTTATTGGGCAACTCAAACACCAAGTAGTCCCGCTTGGTGGTTTGCAACACAAGATGCGCAATTCCAAGCGATCTCCTGGCAAGAGCTTCGGCTGCGACTGCAAGACACCGTCTTCTATTTTCAATCGCTTAATCTGCCATGCGAATCTCGAATCGCCACATGTGATCGCAATAGTTTGCAGTGGGTGCTTTTAGACCTAGCATGCCAAGCGATGAATTGGATTCATGTGCCGATCGACACGCGGCTTTCGGATGCCAGCAAACAAAATATATGCCACCGTACGAATCCCGCACTGTTCGTCGTCCTGGAAAATGCGGAAGCCTTCGCTTTCCTCGATCAATCGACAACGAACGTAATCCGTAAAGTAGGATGGGACCACTATCCCGTCCAACTACCACTCGCATCGCCCCTCGCTAAGCCTAGGCTGATGAGATCTGAGCCGATGGCGCTAGCCACGGGTTCCAACTTCGCCACAATTTGCCCGATAGCACCCGAGGCTAACGCCTACGCCTCAGGAACAAGGCTCATTTCATTCACCCCCCCGAAGCCCGACTCCATCGCGACCATTCTTTATACGTCTGGTTCCACCTCATCGCCCAAGGGAGTCCAGCTTTCGCACAAGAATTTGCTTTCGAATGCTCTTGCAAAACTCGATGCGATGCCGCAACTGGTGAGCGATCGTCGCTTGAACCTCCTTCCGTTCTCGCACGCTTATGCAAGAACGTGTGAGCTTTCTACATGGGTCCTGTCGGGTTCCTCGATGATAACCGTTGATTCGATCGAGATGCTACTCCGTGTGGCACCTCGATTCGAGCCAACGCTAATCAACGGTGTTCCTTACTTGTTCGAGCGAATTCGAAAGCATGTATTTCCGAACAAATCGATGCACCGAAGCGAGGAAGCGGAGGATGCCGATTCGGTCGAAAATCAGCAGACGCTTTGCAAGGCCTTAGGCACACAGCTTCGGATGCTCGCCGCTGGTGGAGCGGGCTTGGATAAAGCGACATTCAATTGGTTCTCAGCGTGCGGATTTCCTATCTACCAAGGTTACGGGCTCACCGAAGCGGGACCGGTTGTATGTTCGAATCGCTACCCGACCCCTTTATCAAACAATGTGGGATTTCCCGTTGCAGAGACTTGCATTCGCATTGACTCCGATCAGAGACTTTTTGTGAAAGGTCCTGGCGTCATGTTGGGCTATGACGGGGATGAAGAGGCCACGCGTAAAAGGATTTGTGATGGCTGGTTGGATACGGGCGATTTGGCCGAGTGGACCTCGGAGGGGGCGGTTCGAATTCTTGGTCGCGCTGATGACCGTATCACGCTTCCAAACGGATACAAAATCGATCCAAGCCCGATTGAACGGAAGATCTGCAAAGTGCTTGGTGTGGACCAGTGTTTGCTTACGCTGAATGGTCTTCAACGACTACTGTTGATTGTTCCGGTGAATGATTCTCATCCTTTTCATGGAATCCATCCATCAGGATTGGAGCCGACCGACTTGTTGCGGTTCGTTAGAAATTCAATCATTGACGAGCCCAGCTATGCTTTGCCGGGGGAACTGATGGTTGTTGAAAACGATTGGAACGAAGCAACAGAAATGCTCAATGCAAAGGGAGCTTTGCAACGCTCTCGTATTGCGGTGCGCTACTTGGGTGGAATCAAGTAACGCTGGACAAATCCAATCGCAACGAAAAGGATGATTGTCGCCAAGATCGCCGGTACAACGTAAAGCATGGCACGCGGGCGCAGGATAAAAAACAGACCGCCAACAGATAGGGCGATGATAGCGATGCCACCTCCCGGTAGCTCGCTTAGCCAAATTAGCTGCGGCCATGCAAGCCAAACAAAGGCGAGAAGGAATGCGACCTTACCAAAGGTACCCAGTGCCCAAGAGGCTGTGTTCGATGACACAAGCCCAAAGAAGCCAAGAGCAATTGCCGCTAAACCGAATCCAATCGCAAAAATTCCGCAAGCAGCTCTGCGATGGTCCATGATTTAAGGTTTAGCGATCTTGCTTGGTACTGCTTACTTAGGCCGACGCCCGTTGCGATGAAAGCCTAATTTGGCCAAAGCTTGATAAACTTCTTCGAGCGTCTTCTCGCCGAAATTTGAAATTGTGAGAAGCGTTTCAGGCTTGCTGTGAAGAAGATCGCGAACGGTCAGGATCCCCTTCTCCTCAAGGCAATTAGTGGTTCGAACTTGTAGGTCAATCTCCGCAATACTGAGATCAAGCCGTTCCTGTTGGAGCCGAGCGTCTTCATCGACGCGACTGAGTGGAACACGAGTCATTCGCATTTTCTCCTTAAAATTTAGAATCCTTCACCGCATCTAATAGATTTACTATGCGGGCTCAAACGAAATATAACAAATAGTTGACGCTTGCTCCAGCGTTTTTATGGAAAACCGATAGCAAGCCAACCTCCCGTGCGACTGAGCACGAGTACGAGCACGAAAATCCGATTTCTCATCGCGAAGTAAGCAACACCTAGCAACACCTAAAGAGGGCGATTGGTAGGAAGTCAATTATTTTGCCATACATGTGGACGAGCCTCCGCGTCGCGAACTTGGGCCGTTGCCAAAAGTTCGCAAAATGTTTGGCGTGCTACTTCGGTGCATCTACGAAAGTTAACCCTAACGACTCCTTCTAATGTGCTTATGGTCGATCAAACGTCCCAGCAATTCAGCTAGTTTTCCAATTGCCGCTCGCGTAGGGGGAATGTTTGGTTAGAATTATGAACTCCGATTTCGAGCTTTACGCACGACACTCTCGCCTTAAACCCCACCTAGCACGCATAACTATGACTAACCGCTTGATTTTCGCTTTCCTTGCGATCGTCTCTTTGTTTGTTCGAACCTCGTCAGCCCAAGGGCCACTTACTTTCGAAGGTCCACTTACTTTTCAGGGATCTGGGGGGCCGGGTAAAGGGAAGCACATCGTTTTTCTGGCTGGAGATCATGAGTACCGTTCAGAAGAGTCGTTGCCGGAACTTGCACGCATCTTGGCCAAGCATCACGGTTTCAAGTGCACGGTCCTCTTCAACATCGATCCAGCAAGTGGCGAGATCGTAGCTGGCAACTCGAACATGCCGGGCATGGAGGCTCTGGACTCAGCAGATCTCGCGGTCGTATTCTTGCGATTTCAGAATTTCCCGTCCGAGCAGATGAAACACTTGGATGACTATCTCCGCCGCGGCGGTCCGGTAGTCGGACTTCGCACGTCGACTCATGCCTTCAAGATGAATTCCAAGGATACATTCTCGAAGTACTCCTTTGACTCCAAAACAAATGGCTACGAACTCGGCTTTGGACATCAAGTGCTTGGACAAACTTGGGTAGGTCACTATGGAAAAAATCACGCACAAAGTACTCGCATCACGATCGTAGATGAAAAGAAATTGCATCCAATTCTCGTTGGTGTGAAAGACATCTGGGTGCAAGCGGGTGGATATGTTGGCAAGCCTATAGATGGTGAAGTTTTGACGATGGCTCAGCCGCTCAATGGAATGACACCCGATTCGGTTGCGGACTCGACCAAGCCGCCCATGCCTTCCGAATGGACTCGCACATACAAATCCGAATCAGGGAAAATCGGACGCGTCTTTACCACGCTCTACGGCACGCCAGAGGATCTTCTGAACGACGGCTATCGACGGATGTTGGTCAACGGTTGCTTCTGGGCATTGGGCATGGAGGCATCGATCAAACCTGAGGCCAACATTGCATTTGTCGGACCCTTCAAGCCGAATACATTTGCAGGTGAGGGTTATGCTCGCGGAATTAAGCCCGCGATGTATGCAGGTTTTGACTCCCCGATTCCAGCAAACAACGATGTGACAAAAACGAGTGCGAAGGAAAATAAGCCAAAGAGCAAAGTGCCCAAATTGGAACTTGCTGCAAAGGGCGATTCTTCTAGCAACAACAAAGCCGCACGCTTCATTCGTATCGAGTTGCCTGGCGAGAAACGCATTCTGACGCTTGCTGAAGTAGAGATTTTCAGTGCTGGCAAGAATATTGCACTGGCTGCTAAGTCAACTCAGTCCAGCACACTTGGGACAGCAGTCGCGTCGAAAGCACTTGACGGTAACAAAGACTCTGATTTCAACAAAGGCGGTCAGACACATACGAATAATGGAGGGACTGCAAATCCATGGTGGGAAGTTGATCTCACAGGAGCTACCCCCGTTGAAAAAATTTGTGTCTGGAATCGTAAAGGATTTGAAAATCGACTCGCCAGGTTCACGTTAACTCTTTTGGATAACGATCGCAAGGAAGTCTTTCGAGCTGAGAATGTTCCTGCGGCTGAAGTCATCGAAATCGATATCACCAACGGAGGAAAACAAAACTTTTTGACCTACGCTGGGCAACCAGGAAAAGCGATCAAACGCGACGAAAATTTGGCGAAGAAAGATGCGAAGAAAGATGCGAAGAAAGCCGACGGCCAAAAGGAACCCGCTCCCTCCAACGAGTCTGCACTTGCGGACGTACCTGCTGACTATCGCGACCCCACCCCATTTGCATTTGCGAAAGACGATGTCGTGGCAATCTTGGGAAACGCTTTGCCCGATCGCATGCAGCATGATGGTTGGATGGAGACTCTGTTGCAAACCACGCTTCGTGATAAGCAAGTGCGTTTCCGAAACATGAGTGCAAGCGGCGACCGTCCCGATTCGTTCCCACGCAGTAAGGGCGCAACTTCGATGACGGAGTACCTCCAACATGTCAAGGCGGATGTTGTCTTCGCCTTTTTTGGTTACAACGAATCGTATGATGGAGTTGAAAAAGCAGGCGAGTATCAGAAGAAGCTAGTTGACTTTGTGAAAAAGACACGTGGTTCAAAAGCGAACGGAAAGACTTTCCCGCGTATCATTTTATTTAGCCCCATCGCTCACGAAGACACTCGCAACCCGAATGTGCCTAATGGGAAAGCACACAATATTCAGCTCGAAGCATACACCAAGGCAACCGAAGCCGCAGCCAATCAAACGGGCGTCGCGTTCGTCGATCTGTTTCATCCT
>JANODQ010000240.1:0-2116 GCA_031412775.1 Pirellulaceae bacterium
GCAAGCTCACCCTGATGCGATCGAGAAAAAAGGGGTTCCGCATGGAGTTGTTGAAGATATGGCTCCTTGGGAATCCAAAATTTTTGAGGGAACGACTCGGAATTGGTCCGTTTATGTTCCGGCTCAATATAAGAAGGATAAGCCAGCAGCTTTGATGGTCTTTCAAGATGGTCATTCTTATCGTGATGTCAAAGGTCAATGGCGAGTGCCAATCGTTTTCGATAACTTGATCGCAAGTGGTGAAATGCCACCTACAATTGCGATTTTTATCGACCCAGGACATGAAAAATCCAAGCCGAAACCTCAAAGTGCTTGGAAGGCTTCGAATCGAAGTGTCGAGTATGACACGCTGGGGGATCGTTACTCGCGTTTCCTTCTCGAAGAGATCATTCCCGAAGTTGAAAAGCGATACGAAATCTCGAAAGATCCAGAGATGCGCGCCATCTGCGGTGCCAGCTCGGGTGCTATTTGTGCATTCACTGTCGCATGGGAGCGGCATGACGCTTTTCGCAAAGTCCTTTCGACAATTGGAAGTTTCACAAACCTTCGTGGGGGGAATGTCTATCCGTCGCTAATTCGCAAGACGGAACCCAAGCCGATGCGAGTTTATCTTGCCGACAGCAGCGGTGACTTGGACAACCCTTTCGGGAGCTGGCCCCTTTCGAATCAACTCTTGTCATCCGCGCTGCAGTACATGGGATATGACGTTCGCTTTGATTGGGCTGAGGGCTATGGTCACAATGCTGAACATGGTGGATCGATTTTTCCCGAGGCACTTAAGTGGCTGTGGAGAGAAAAGAAGCACACTCCGACGCTTGATACCAAGGGCGATCTCAAGGGTGATTTGACTTTGCTTAAGCTCCTTGTTCCCGGTATGTCATGGGAAGTGGTTGCAGAAGACCTGGGCTTTGCCGACGCGCCTTGCAGTGATGCGGAAGGAAATTTTTACTTCTGCGATATGAAAGCGTTAGCCATTTACAAAGTCGACCTAGCCAACGGAAATCGGGTTGAGATTGCCAAGGAAGCTGTTAGCGGAATGAAATTTGGCCCAGACGGGCTTCTCTACGGATGTCAGGGAGCGAAAGAACGAGTCATCTCGATCGATCCAAAATCAGGTGTGACAAAAGTAGTCGCAACGAAGGTCGTACCTAACGATCTTGCTGTCAGTTCGGATGGTTTTATTTATATCACTGAGACGAAGTCACAGCAGGTTACTCGCATCGAAATCGAGACGGGCACTACCACTGTTGTAGATACCGGAATCACGCGTCCGAATGGTATTGCTCTTTCCAAAGATGGTGGAACACTGGCTGTTTCTGATCACGGTGGACCGAATACATGGACACTCCGCGTGAAGTCTGATGCGTCCTTGGATGCGAAGATGCCGACGATGACCATGCGACTTGCAATCGATCCTAAAGGCGAATTCAAATTTAACGAAGCACCGCCGTACCAGAGTGCATCACGTGGTGACGGAACAGCGGTGGACAAGGGGGGGCGATACTATGTGACGTCGGCTCTTGGAGTGCAAGTCTTCGATCCGACCGGTCGTCAGTGCGGCGTCCTGCCTCATCCCAACCCAACGAAACCGCTTACCAGTTGCACGCTCGCTGGCCCACACCATGCTTATCTTTACATTACCAACGGCGACAAGATCTATCGACGACAGCTTCAAGTCGAGTAAGCCAAATAAACTATTTTTTGAGGCACCGAAACAGAACATCGTGAATCGCTGTTCTGTTTTAATTTTGCCAGTTCTAATAGTCTGAATAGGAGCGGCTGAAACAGAACTAGCCCAAATTGAACTGGGCTAGTTGTTTAAGTGAATCAGAAACTTTTAACGATTGGCTAGTTAGTTTCTTACGAGTGTCTCATAGGAACGAAGCGGATAATCAATGCCGACTTTGTCGAGGAGTTTGCATAGACTTCTTAATGCCACACCGAAGCCGTCAGGACCACTGAATCCGCCGAACTGCCCGCCACCTTTCAAGTGCGGTTCCAGATCCAAAAAGACTCCTGGAACACCTCTTTTTGTCATACGTTGTTCAACGGCTGGCAAAATGGATACGAAGTCTTTTAAGATCTTTTCGTGCCCGGAATCCCCTTTATCAACGGG
>JANODQ010000241.1:0-8495 GCA_031412775.1 Pirellulaceae bacterium
GCCACCACCCGTGTACGTAAATCCGTTGGACGGAAACGAACGCGGCCAAGAGAACCACGCGGATATGAAACACGACTTACATTCTGACAACGACATACCACCTATTGTCGAATTAGCTCAGTTGATTCAGTTGGTCGACCCTGACATGGACCAACTTGGGTCATTCAAAAGATGTAATTCATCCGATCTACCGCAGCCGTATCGACAACTGCTTTCACACAATGAACACATGACGGTAACCGTTGAAGCGTTTCATTCATGCCGCATTACAGTCGAGGTGCTGCAATCATGGACCGATGGGGACTTCTACATCCGAGAGATCCTTCTTCGACGCGAATCGGATCAAGAGATTATTCTCTATGGAGTCGTTCGATTGAGGCTGGATTCACTCGAAGAGAAACCCCGAAACGCGATCCTTTCCGAATCGATTCCACTGGGCAGAGTTTTGATCGAGCATAACGTGTTGCGCAATGTCGAACTTGTTGAACTCTGGCAAATCGCGATTGGACCAAGGCTTGCAAAACACTTTAGTTGTACAGAAGGAACCAACACCTTCGGAAGAACTGCGATGATCTATTTTCATGACCAACCCGCGCTCGAGCTGATCGAAATCGTCCGCCCCGAACCCAGGTAGAAGCTGGGCTGATGAAAAAAGGAAACGGCCGTGGGGGCAACTGCGAAAGCCGTAGACGGCAAGTTTTCCTATTGGTTTGCTTGTGTCATCCCTTTGCATTTTCCAGTAATTTAGCAATCAGACTCGACCGATCGGGCTTGTGTGTGGCCCCATTTGTCTGCTTCAGAAATATTCACGCCAAGGCGCAAAGCTCGGAAAGAGCTGCGCTAACGAAGCCCATCTCTTCTTTGCGCCTTAGCGCCTTTGCGTGAGCTCTTCTCTTTAGTCTTTGAATCCGCCGGATTTTCATGCGTGTCCCCGTGTGTCACGCTATGTCTGATATCAGTCGCGCTTATGGGATCGTGCTTTAACGTCCTCTGCAAAAACATCGTCATAATGGACGTTTTCAAATCGTTCATTAGCGGTCATGGTAGTCGTGGTTGTTGCTGAGATAACGGGTGCAGCTTTGCTAATCTGCTCGACAGGGTTAAGCGGTAATATTTTCGATGAACCGATATTTGGAATTCCTAATGTCGGTAAAGCTGGACCTTGAGAAATACTGCTTATTTTCGGTGGCTGGAGTGAAGCAGCAGGAACAACTCGACCTTTGGATCGTCCCACTTTTTCAAGAAGATAGTTTTCGGCTGGTTGCGTTGCCATGCGTTGTTCTTGAATCAGGCTTTCTAAGTGTTCTTGAAGTATGCGACGAACTTCTAAGATGGCGCGTGGTTTACGATGTATATCTTGATGAGCCGACTCAACGACGATTTCGTCCGGGACATCGTCCAGGTGAGCACTATTGATGTCCACAATACCGTCCCCTGGTGAATGAAGCCGATTGAACACGCTGCTATCTGATTTGACGCCTACAATATTGTTATACCTAACCCAAGGAGCTCTTGCGGCACGAAGCATGGCTGGAAAAATTGGCGACTGTGGCGAAAGCGAATCGATGCTCGTCGTCACCGTCAACATCTCGGTATCTCGGAAGACGCCGGGGTTTTGCCGCACGATACTGTTTCCTGCGTCGGTGATCGATTGAGGAAGCTTGATGACCTTGCGGCTAAGCCATCGTGTTGCATCGTTAGCGAACTCGCTTCCGCGATGCGGTGTGCCAATGGTAACGACGCGTCGAATCGCAGGATTGGGTTCGAAGAACAAGGCTTCCTTGAGCGATTTGACTTCCTGCTCACTCCCTTTGACTTCGCTAAATGGCTTGTCGCTCAGCACCCGCCAAAACTCTTCGCCACTTTGAAGCGTTTGCATTCGACTTACCAATCCACCCATACTGTGTCCGACTAAGACCATGTGGTCCATGCTGGTATGTTGCCTTCCTGGATCAATCCTCATTCTCAAATCGGCAAGGTCCGAACGCATCTGAGTCGCGCTAATCCAAAATGGTTGGCCTGTGGGATATTGGTAGAACCAGAATTGGTAATTCTGCCGCAACTCCTCGAAGCTTCTCAAATCATTGAACATCGGCATCCACGTCAAAGGGCTCGACCAAAGTCCGTGGACCATCACGACGGGTATTCGATGCGGATCATATGGTTCCAACATGTAGATACCACGGAGGTTTTCTACTTTATTCGGATTGATCAAGCCGAGCGTCCCGTTGGTTTGCTCGCGGAATTGTGGGTTATCCAGGAAGAACCCCAAGGGGGTACTCAGGTCACTTTGAAGCGGCACGCGACGATCGGCCAATCGGATATCCGTTGCCACGAGCGGATCATGTAACTCCAGCACACAAGGGTACCGATGTGAAGATGAATTCTGAGGCTTGACCGATGGAGAAGTGACTCTCAAGACGGCGGTGACCGGAAACGATAACCCCTCAGGATAGTATCCCTCGGTTGCCTCCGCCGCATCATGTTTCTTCCGAACAGCAATTAATGGAACACCGATTCCATAACCCACGTTAGTTGTGTCCAACCCCTCTACTTTGTAGTCATTACAAAACTCGAAACGCTCAAAGTCTTCATCATGCCATGACCCAGTTGCCGTGACGCGTACACCGTATTTTCGTTCGGTGGTTTCGATGCGATAGGTATTCCCAGGCTTCAACCCGCCACGCCGATTCACCAATCGCAGCGTCGCCTCCAATGCCGAGTTGTATACATCGCAAGCACCACGAAACTGCGGGTCATAAGGATTGCGAGCGTAATCCAGTTCTGAGCAAAATAAATAGATGTACGCATTGCTCACCGCAACCGAATACATGTCCAAAGCTCTGTTGACGTTCTTCGACTTTTCCGCGCGGACTCCAAGTATGTAGGCCAATTCGGAAACCGCATAAACTTTCTCAGCGCCTTTTTCGCTTACTGCAAGATCCTGAAGTTGCGATAAACAGGCGTCCGGTTCACGCTTGTAGAGATCCTGCAAAGCATAATGATGAAGCAGCGTTTCGGTGCGAGCGCTAACTTGCGGACCTGTTTTAGAAACAAGGTGCAACTGTGCAGCTAGCGGATTCATCGGGTTTTCGCGAAGCGAAACGAACTTCTGCGCAGCGCAGCCTCCAGCGGTAGCCAGAACAATCGCCAAGAGCAGAGCCCCTGAAAACATGCTCGCTTTAATTCGAACCTTAGCTATCAAACAACCATCGGAATCCATTCGACGTGGCGGTTCCTTCTTTCACGAATTGATCAGACAACTAAAGAGCGACTCCTTGATTCATCCTTGAAATCATGGGAACCGTAGCAGAATTGCTCGACTGACCTCAACCTCAGATTGATTCTAGTCAGCACCAAATCCCGTTTTTCGTCTAACGGACGACATAAACGGCTGGAACAACGTAAAAGGCAGATCCCATCACCTGCCTTTGTTGGAGCGGCCCGAATAAATGACCCTCTCACGAAAAAACTCTACCCAGAAACTAACACCAATTCACTGTTAGTTTGTTGTGGGGAGTTCCGGCTTAAAATCGCGACCTACAGCTCGCTTCGCAAGCAATGCTGATTGGCCATCGAGATTCCGCTGACGATCGCTCCGACGATTCCGACGAAGCCTTGGTCTGTGCCGCAAAGATAAAGATTATCTAGATGCGTCGTGCCGTCGAGTTGCTTCTTCGTCGCACCATACACAGCTCCGTTATCGTGAGAGGTAAAGCGCCTGATAGTCTTTGGCGTGAAGACATCTGTGTCGATCACGTGGCGTCGGAAGTCGGGAACAAATTGGGTCGCGGCTTGTGTGCTCAAGTCGTACCATCGCATCTTCTGCTGTCGATAGGCGAGTTCGTCCAGCTCCATCCATCGACCGAAATGGGCGATCGATGTTTGTCTGATGAAGCCCGCCTCCAACTCCCCTTCGGTGTCTCCGTAAAGATAATTATTTGGCGAGCAGAGGACACCAGTTCGCACATCGCAAAGATCCGATTCGGGTTGATGCCAATGAAATTTGTCCGAGTCGTTGAAAAAAACAATCGTTTTATCGAAGCCTGCTTTCTTCGGCTGGCAATCTAAGACTGAGATGGATTCGATGAAGGTCAGTTCGCCCGTTCGATCAACGTCAACCATCGAGCTATCGCTGCAGAGTCGAAGGGTTTCGACAACACCCGCGCTGCTCAAAATTCTTTTTGCGGTGAGTTGCGTTCCGTCTTCAAGGGTTACACCCATCGCATGACCGCCATCGACATCGATTCGTTCGACACCACTACGCAGCTTAAGATGTCCACCCAGTTCGCGGAAACGTCGGACCAGATTTTTTAAGATTAATCGAACGCCTTTGAAAGGCCTTGCAAAGCCTTCCAAAAAAATGCTTCGGAACATGATGCAAAATTGACCATAATCCATATCATCTTGGCGTGCGTTTCCATACCACATCAATGGACATAGAAGCATCTCAATCAAAAGCGGGTCGGTGAAGATGCCTCCCAAAACTTGACGCGTCGAGATTTCGAAATCCTCTTGCTTCAGATCGTCATACTCGATGAGTTCTGAAAGCAGGCGATCAAACCGATCGATTTGAGTTGGAAAGTGGTTTGCGATTTCAGATCGGAGCAACTGAATATCATTATTAAAGTTCAACTGAATATTAGGAAACGCGACCGCCGAACCAGCTTGCGGGGCGAGTTGAAAATCGTCCCAACGAAAACGCAGTTGCTTAAGAAGTCGCGCGAGTGGACCTTTCTTAGCACCTTTCTCGGTAAAATTGGTCATCGCATGGAGACCAACGTCATAGTTGCGACCATTGACGCGGTAAAAAGAATTCAACCCACCGATGGTGTAGTGCTTTTCTAAGACACAAACACGCTGGTCATAATGAGCCAGTCGAATACCTGCGGCAAGTCCGGACATTCCAGCACCGATGATGATTGTGTCATAGTCGGTGCTAGTCATGAACGTGAGTAGTTCCTTCGATGTTGAATCGGTAAGGCAACGCTATGCCTTGATGATGTCTCTCATCTTCGGTTCTAGATACGAAACCGTGCTAGCCATGCTCGCAAGGTTTGTGTATTCGTCCTCAGGAATCTGGACGCGATGTCTTTTGCGGAGTTCCATGACGATGTCTAGGAAGTCCATGCTGTCCAGTTCCATCTGTTCACGAAAGCTCTTTGCGTCTTCAAGATCGGATAGATCTTCGTCCGGAGCAATTTCGCTGAGGATGTCTAGGATTTCGTCACGGATTTCCGCTGGCGTCATAGTAATGTGCTAGTTCTAAATTAAATAAAGGTTGCGATTGTCGGTTGGGGTGCCAAAAAACGTCTGCGTTTTTAAAACCGCCGGACGATCAAGACCGAATTGATCCCCAGCATACCGAATGAATTGTTCAAAATGTAATCGACCCTGGAAAGTTCTTGAGGTTCTTGGACAACCAGACCGTTCAAGGCGCAATCGGGATCGAGATTATCAACATTGATTGTTGCGTGGCAAACGCGATCTTGGAAGGCGGGTAGATTACCAGCCAATTCAAGGGCTCCGGCAGCTCCCATTGTGTGGCCTATGAAGCTTTTGGTGTTGTTAAATCGTGTTCGGTTACTGGATTCGAAGGCTCGCCGCAGGGCGTCACACTCTTGCGAGTCCCCGCTGCTAGTGCCGGTGGCGTGCGTGCTTACAATGTCAATTTGGTCAGCCGCCAACCCCCCTCGAGCCAACGCCATCGCTATGCACTGGGCCTGTCGCTCGGGGTTGGGAAGCACAAAATCGGTCGCATCCGTGTTGATTGCGTAGGAAACGATCTCCGCGATGATCGGTGCATTACGAGCCTTAGCGTCCGAAAGTCGCTCGAGCACATACATGCAAGACCCCTCGGAGACGACGATTCCGTTACGATCGCGGTCGAATGGTCGCGAAGCTTGGCTCGGGTCGCTGTGCGAGGCCAATGCCCCTTGCGATTTGAAGGAAGCGAAAATGCCAAAGGTGTGAATGCTTTCGGAAACACCACCTGCGAGAGCAATGTCGCATTCGTGGAGTCTTAACATTTGGACGCCCTGAATGATCCCAGCATTTCCCGCAGCGCATGCCGCGCCAATCGTGTAATGCGGGCCAGTAATCCCCATGTTCAAAGCGATCTCACCCGCGGGATTGTTGGCAACCGTGCGTGGATTGTGATGGTGCGACCAGTATTGGGTGTCGTAGTCGAAAGCCTTAATCGAGTGGATCTCGTTTTCAGTTTCGACGTTGCCGTGCTCGGTCACTCCGACGTAAATGCCTACTCGAGAACGATCCACATTTGCCCAATCAAGGCCGCTGCGAGCGACTGCTTCTTGAGCTGCCCAGACTCCGACGGCGCCGGCTCGTGTGCCACGTCGGATGTCCTTTTTGGTTTGGTATTTAGTCGACTCGAAATTGCAGATCCCGGCGAGCGTCTTTCCTACGTAGCGAATCTCGTAATCCTGCACGCCGCTTTTGCCAGCGAGCAAGTTTGCGCGATATTCCTCTAGATTGTTGCCGTTGGGAGAGGTGAGACCGACAGCGGTCATGACAACGCGCTGGTCATCGGGAAGTTGGCTTGTTTTATCGATTGCAATCATGTGCTGATTCGTCGCGTCGGAAGCATGTGAATGAGACGTAGAAACCTAGCGATCTTGAAGCGAAATGACAAGCCTTCAGTGAAAGGAAGTCGCGAACTTCCTGACTTTGCAAGGGAATAAGTGGCAAGCGGCGAATGGTCACTTTGTGGGCGAGTTAATAAAAACTGAACCGATGGCGCTAGCCACGGGTGCCGCGCGGCGATTGATGGTTTGAATTGTTGGAAAGTTTACCGGGGGGAACCCGGAGCTAGCGCTCACGGCTCAGGATGCCCTGAACCGATGGCGCTAGCCACGGGTGCCACCTTGCGTGTGAAATCACTGATCAAGATCCAAATCGACTGCCAACTCGGTGGAAGCGTCGCAGAATCTTAGCGGCATTTCGCTTCGGATGTCCGTCAGGGCCATTCCGGTCTTCCCGGAGAGCAAATCATCCAAAAACCGCCCCACAATGGTCGCTCGCCATCCTTGTAGAAGCGATGGCGGAGGGACTTCGGTCGCACGACTGTCGGTTCGATACAGAACGAAATCACGAAGATCGTCAGCGGTCCCGACAATCGACGGGGCGATTTTTTTCGATCGACAAATGTACGCCAATGCGGCCCCAAGAAACTGCGTAAGCATTCCGGAGGGCTGCCCTGTGCCATATCGCTCACGGCGAGGCCACTGCGGGATCGGTTCTTTGCGAGCCACTTCAATGACCGCGACGATATCATCCAACGCAGCCTTCAGGTGTCGGTGCTCCATGCCCCGGAGGCTGGAAATTCGCTTCGGATCAGACGTACCTCGACGAGCCAACTCGACAAGAAGGTCGTCTCGAAGGACGCGACGAGGCGGAATATCACGAGATTTCGCTTGTTCATCTCGCCACAACCACAGGGCCCGTGCGATCGCAAGGCAATGGCCATTCAAAGAATGAATACCACTCATCCGATGCCACTGCTCCTGACGTTCGACGGAAGCAAGATCCGCTTGACGCGAGCCGATTTCTTCCTCCAGCCATTCCAATCGGCCTTGTTTAACCAATTCGGCATGAAGCAAACGGTATATTTTTGGTAGATCGAAGACGTCTTGCGAAGCGTACTTAAGTTGACGATTCGACAAAGGTCTTTTCCGCCAATCGCTACGTGTCTCTTCTTTATCGAGTACTTCGCCAGTGAACTTTTGTACTAAGCTTCCATACGAGGCCGGGTAATCGTAGCCCACAAAGCCAGCCGCCAGTTGAATATCAAAAAGAGCCGGAATGGTTTGCCCGGTCGAACGATAATGAAACAGAATCTCTTCGCGACCTGCATGAACAATAACAGGGCGGTCTGGTGTCAGCAAAAGTTCCCAAAACCGATCCATGGGCCCGCAAGACAACGGGTCAATAACGGCAAGCACCTCGTCGGTTGCGACTTGAACAAGGCACAATTCGGGGCGATACGTGTCTTCCGCAACGAACTCGGTATCAAACGCAATTAAGGCAGCCGTTTCCAGATTGCTGCACAGCGCTTGTAATTGCTCGAAAGTTGTTACGTATATGGGGTTCACACGTGGCCAGTGGATCTGATTCTGCTGGTAATATGCATCTAAATCGCACTAATATTTCTAACCCGTAATGGCTTTTTAATCAACCGCCGATCGATCTACGGGTTATCGAAAAATGGGGGCAGGTCAAAATGCGAAGCACCGGTGTGGCCGTTCCGGCTTTTAAGAATGGTTGCAGGGGCGGCCATTCCTGGCCCCCCTCCCCGTACGGATACGTCCGCACAGATCTGTCCGCACCGACGGCGCCTACCTTGAATGTTGACCGTTCAACGACCGCATGTTGGGATAAGGATGAAGGATTCTCAGCGTCAGTAACCAGTGTTTACTTAGCTTCGAAAACTTATCCCAAGTTACGTTATGTCCCCGTTGGCTGCGTTGCCTTGGCTC
>JANODQ010000242.1:0-2438 GCA_031412775.1 Pirellulaceae bacterium
TGGATGAAAATGATTGCGAGCACCCCGAACGACTTTGTGGCATTCGTGACGAGGCTCGTCCGCTTGCAGTCCAAATCTGGGATAACGATCCGGAAACGATGGCCAAAGTTGGTAAACGATTGGTCGAAGAGTATCAAGTCAGCGTTGTCGATATCAACTTCGGATGCCCGGTGAAGCAAGTCACGCAACGAGCACACAGCGGTTCCTATCTACTCAGCCAGCCCAATCGCATGTATGAGATTATCACGCGGCTTGTCGAAGCATGCTCGCCGACACCGGTGACTGCGAAGATGCGATTGGGTTGTACGCGAGCGACGATGAATCACATTGAGGTCGCTCAAACGGTAGAACGTGCGGGGGCTGCAGCGCTGACGGTCCATGGACGCACAGCCGAAGATTTTTTTCGCGGCTCGGCTGACTGGGATCGTATCTCTGAGATCAAACAGCATCTTAAAAAAATGCCAATCATCGGTAACGGAGACCTCCAATCCGCCGAGCAAGTCGTTCATGCATTCACACACTACCACGTGGACGGGGTCATGATTGCACGAGCGTCACTTGGAAGGCCTTGGCTCTTTGCTCAGGCGATGGCCGCTTTAAGAGGCCAGCCGGTGCCGCCCGATCCGTCAGTGGAAGAGCAAAAGGAATGTATGCTGAGGCACTACTCGCTCGTCATCGAACGTTTCGGGCTGGAGAAGGGTACTTTGCTGATGAGAAAGTACGCAAGTTGTTACGCTCAAGGAAAATACGGTGCGAGGCACTTCCGAACCCATATCGACAAAGTCAAAACATCAGAAGAGTTTTACTCTGTCGTCGATCAGTACTTTCCAACGACTATGGCCGAATCTGCTCAAATTGAACCTTAGCAATCATCAGTAAAAAGCAAGCTTTTGCCTTGCTCGCGAGTTCTTCTTAGCGAGTTCTGCTTAGCGAGTTATTGGGAACAACATCGAGTAAAATTTTGATTCGTCGAAGCGGTGGTGCTGGAGGTGATTGACGCGAATTGCCCAACCCCACTTCGTCAAAGGTTTGTAATTGCAGTGACAACTGAAATGAACAAACTCGTAGATCGTAAGCATGGTCAGAACTGCGACATTGGCTGTCGAAAAGTATTTGAACCCGAAGTACCAAAGAAATCCTGTCATAGCAAAGTAAAAAGTGATGATCCACGCGTCGGGAAGACCTGTTGCAGACGTCGGTGTTTTGTGGTGCCGATCATGCGTAAAATGAAACGGCAGGAAAGTCCACTCATGAAGCAAGAACCGATGAAAGAACCACTCGAGAACTGGCCACGCGGCAACGATTCCACTGAACAAGACAACATCGATCCAGCCCATCGGACCTATCGAAAGCCGAAGAGCTACCGAAAACAAAACTGAAAGCGATATCCATCCACCGGGGCTCAGCACAAAGGATGACAACAACTGAGGAAAAGACATTCGAGCGGTCTTGTAAACCTCACGGTGCGTGGGTTCGGAGTGCTTTTTTTCCGAGCTAGATAATTCAGAAACGAGCACACTTGCAGTTTCACTTGAAACAAGCTGGCCATCAAAAATGCCATCGGCAGAGTTACGTTCAGCTATGCTCATGATTGAAGCTTACCATATTACTATCAAAATCAGAATCCATCCACGCGAGAACTTCAGAAGTCCTGGTAACGCATGGCAACGTCATTGGTCGCAAGATATTAGGATGATTTGTAGTCTTTCGGCAAGTACCAAATCAATGTAATTTTAAAAGAAACCAAGGTGTTGTTGTCGTAACTTGCCCAAATTGTGGGGCAATAGCGTAATCCGGGCTGTTGTGGCATTCGCGGAATCGCAAACAATTCGGGAGGTGAATTTCTTGTTACACTTGCTTCTAAAGTTGCTTAATTGCTGATAAATTCGCTTAAACACTGAGGAATAAATGGCTGGCGGTTTACTACTGTTATTGGACGATATCGCTTCGGTGCTCGATGACGTCGCAACGTTAACGAAAGTCGCTGTAAAGAAAACGTCAGGCGTTCTGGGCGATGATCTTGCACTCAATGCGCAGCAGGTCTCCGGCGTTGCTTCTAATCGGGAGCTTCCG
The DNA here is from genome assembly GCA_031412775.1 of Pirellulaceae bacterium. GTDB lineage: Bacteria > Planctomycetota > Planctomycetia > Pirellulales > Pirellulaceae > JAIYDQ01. The sequence goes on from JANODQ010000242.1 coordinate 2,074, forward strand.
ATCGTATGGGCCGTTGCGAAGGGATCTTTGCTAAACAAAGCCATCTTGGTTCCAGTTGCCATCGCTTTGAGTGCTTTCGCCCCATGGTCGATTACACCCTTGCTGATCATTGGCGGAGCCTACTTGTGTTTCGAAGGTGTCGAAAAAATCGTACACACCCTCTTTCACCCCAAGCATCATCACGATGAACACGCTGCATCACACACTGAGTCGGTAGCCGCGGTGAATAATCAAACAGCGGTCAATATCGAGGAAGTGCGAGCGATTGAGAAAACCAAGGTATCTGGAGCCGTTCGAACCGACTTTATTCTCTCGGCGGAGATTATCGTAATCACACTTGGCACCATCGCAACCGCCAGCTTTTG
>JANODQ010000243.1:0-6607 GCA_031412775.1 Pirellulaceae bacterium
GCAACGCCCACATTTGCTCAGCAGGAATCCGCCTTCAAGACGACTGCCAGTGAAACAGTACAGCTTTGGAAAGGCAAACCACCTGGCGAAACGGTTGAGCTTCCGCCCGAAGCCGATACCACCAAACCGGACCAAGCACCCACCGGTGGAGGCCGCGTCACTCGCATCGGCAACGTATCAAATCCGACTCTCGAAATCTTTCGGCCCGACCCAGCCAAATTCCCAATGAATGGGAAGCTCACCAAGTCACAAACTGCGGTCATCATTTGCCCCGGCGGAGGACATCGCATCTTGGCTTACGACTTGGAGGGAACCGAAGTCGCACGTTGGCTTGCCAGCCAAGGAATCACCGGGATCGTGCTCAAGTATCGTGTGCCTGCTCGTGATCCAGAAAACAAAGCCCATGCAGCCGTTCAAGATGCTCAACGAGCCATTCGCTGGGTGCGAAGCCAATCGGAATCGCTCGGCATCTCAAGCGATCGAATCGGGATCATGGGATTCTCGGCGGGCGGAGAAGTGGCTGCTCGAGCAACTCTCCTTAGCGACCGGGATCACTACCCCAAAGCAGACGCGGCAGCAGATCCGGTTGATCAGTTTTCGGCAAAACCTAACTTCGCGGCTTTGATCTATCCGGCTTATTTGGTGGCTAAGGACCAATCGAAACTGCTTGAAGATCTCAAACCCGCATCTTCAACTCCCCCCGTGTTCATGGTGCACGCATGGAACGATAACGTAACGCCGCTCTCATGTTTGTACCTCGCAGCCGAATTGAAGAAGGCAAACGTTCCGTGCGAACTCCACCTGTTCTCCATCGGTGGACACGGGTATGGACTTCGCCATGTCGAAAATGTCCCGGTCACCGATTGGCCAGGCCCATTCGGTCAGTGGCTAAAAGTTTCCGGTTGGATAGAAAAATAGCCGCGTTGATGAACTCATTTTGAAGCGAAACAAACCCCTGCGGTGGTTCGGGACCAGCCGGAGCATCGCTTGTTGTGAAAGTTAAAAAACGAAGAGATCTAAAAAACAGGACATTAATCCTTAACAAGAAATCGCTCCAAAACCAGCAAAACGCGACAATCGAAAAAATTCTTGAAGATTCCATGTAGAAACGCGTTTGCCACTGCGATACTATCAGCGTAGGGTGGAACCATACAACGCTCGATTGTCGACACCATCAGAAAAGGTGCTTCCGCGTGAAAAGTCTTTTTAAAGTCTATTTCGCTTGGGCTTCGCTAGCTCTTGCGATTGGCCCGCTTCTACCCACCACTACTTCGCTAGCAATCGATACCGATATGCGTCGATCGGCCACTTGGAGTTGGCCCGTTCGAGACCAAATCGATGTCAAGCTTGCGGACTACTTCAAGACGCGGACCGAGTGGAACCAGCCCTCAATTCATGTCAAAGCACTTTGGGATCGCTTCGAATCCCAATCGCGTGGTCCAGGCTTGTTGGATGCCGTAATGGTAACGCTGGCGGCAGCCGACTCTAGGATTGAACTGCTACTGAGCGGTCTCGATCCGACACGCAGTGAACAGAACACTAGTGCGATTGTAGCCACCGCCACATGGATTGAATCCGAATTACCTAGCTGGATACAAAGCAACATCCACTTGGCAATCGCGCGTGCTCTCGCCAACGAACAGCTCTACGATGAATCGCTCGAGCAAATCGAACTGGCCGACATGAGCGAAGTCGTCGATCCTTCGACTTGGCTCTTCTACAAAGCCGTCTGCCATCATCATCTTTTGCAGCGCGATGATTGTATGGCTGCTGTTACCAAATTGCTCGAACATGAATCGGAGCTTGTCTCGCGATATGCAATCACCGCCAAACTTATGAAGACCGACATCGAACCGATGAAGGAGGATTCGTTGGATGAGATATCGCGATTGATGAAAGATGTCGAACGACGACTGGAACTTGGTCGCACAGGAACAGTAGTACGCGAACAAGAAAAACAAATCGTAGAGAAACTGGACAAGATGATCGAGAAGATCGAGGAGCAGCTTCAACAACAGCAGCAGCAACAGCAACAACAAGCTCAACAAGGCCCGGACGGTAAAGGTGGCAAGGGCGGCGGCCAAGGCAAACCGATGGACGAAAGCCAAATCGCAGGAGGAAGTGGTCCCGGTGACGTGGATTCCAAGACATTGAAAGACCGACAGGGATGGGGAGATCTTCCTCCAGCGCAGCGGCAAGAAGCTCTTCAAAACATCACAAAAGACCTCCCGTCACACTACCGCGAAGTCATCGAAGCCTACTTCAAACGCTTAGCAACAAGCGATCGGTAATATCGACTTTCCTTTGGACTGCGGTGGCTTGCTGGCGCTTTGCGATTTATTTTGTGGTCTTCGCTTAGTGATTAGTGACCTTCACTCTGCGGTATCTCCCCGGCCCTGAATACTGCACATCGCTAAGCACTGGCTTGAACAAAACGTGCATTTTCCCGTTCCATAGCCGCTTGCGCTAGCTGGTAAATTTCGGCAAAACCGAAACCCCTGGTTTGCGTTATCGGCTTAGGTTTCATCGGAACACCGAGACATAATAGTAGCCAAAATCAAAAACCATGGTGACCTTCGAGAAGTGTCCGTTATTGATATGTTTTTTCAGCAAATCAAAAAAATTTGCAGTGAAAGCTCTGCTGCTTTTTTCTCTTTTCTTTGCCCTTAAGCCCTACAATCGGGACAATATCGACAGGATGATGGTTGGCAAGCGATTGAGTGCCCGTTAGAAGCGATATCAAGTAAGTGAAAACTTAATTGATTTCCAAATGCAAGAGGGCTACCCTAACATATTGTCGTTATTCTTCAGAAGATTTTAACTCAAAGTTAACCTAATCTTCTGTATATCCTGTTGCTTGGGAGTCTTTATCTATGAGTCACGCAAAAACGAGGGGTTTCACTCTTGTAGAACTTTTAGTGGTCATTGCGATCATCGGCATTTTGGCTGGTTTGCTTTTACCGGCAATTCAACAAGCTCGAGAGGCCGCTCGACGCATGTCCTGCAGCAGTAATATTCGTCAGTTCGGCATTGCGTTGCTCAATTACGAGTATAGCTACAAGCTGTTACCAGGATTGGCAGCCGGTTTTGGATTTGCTAATCCACGGGCCGGAACCACCGATGTTGCTTATCCGGGCTTTTACTTTCCTGCCGGAGCGTTCTCAGGATATGTTGGCATCCTCCCAATGATGGAACAGCAATCACTCTATAACCAAATTGATTCGGGATTTACCCGGCGAGTCACCGCGACAACGACTCAGGTTGTCGGGCCTTACGGGCAAATCTCAGGATCGACTTGGTTACCGATCTGGGATTCCCGGTACAATCCTTCGAGAACTCAAGTTGGCTTCTTTCGTTGCCCATCCGATCCAGGTCGGATTAACCCAAGCTCCAATACATCATTTGCACGCACCAACTACGTCTTCAATTTAGGGGACCAGATCAACGGCGCTCAAACTGCAAGCTTGGATCAACTGTCGACGCGAGGACCATTTCCACGTGCGTTTCAACTCACATTGGCAGCGATAACAGACGGAACATCAAACACGGTGATGTTTGGCGAAATTGCGACCATCGCAGGGCCTCAAAACAACGCCGGCGAATTGGTCGCAGTGAATCCTCCGATTCAAGGTCGAGCGATCGAAGGCGTTGCGAGACTCACATTAACAGGCGTTGGAGGCGGCTCTATGATTGCCACGAACGTTTTGGATTGTAAGTCGCGCGTGCGAGGGGGAGTTTATGTCACGCCGAACTCAACGACGCGATTTGGCACGACCGGTGGCTTAGTCTGGTTACGAGGCGAACTTGCTTGGGTTGGCTACCATGCGATCATCGGTCCCAATGGAGCGTCTTGCTACACCGGCACAGGGAATACTGGTCAGCCTTCCGAATCCCCTAATTCGATACGAACCGCCGGTAGCTATCACGCTGGCGGGGCTCACGTCGTAACGTTTGATAATTCCGTGAAGTTCATTCCAAACGAAATCGACACAACTGACACATCGATTGTTCCAACCGTACCGCCATACTCTCCACCGGGACGTGCGAACGTCGGTCCTAACGGATGGGATCAAACTGCCAATTGGAATAGCCCATCACCGTTTGGTGTGTGGGGGGCGATGGGAACTGTCGGTGCCGGGGACGATGTTGGTGTTTTGCCCGGTGCGTAAGTAGCGACACTACGACTAAGATAGGGTCAGTATTTCCTAGCCCTGTCGCGAATTCCCCCAAAAGCTGCCTTAGGAAACTTTGGCAGCTTTTTCACTTTGATTGGCTTAGATTGATTCGTTACCGTTTTTGGCATCCTTTGCAGAAGAAGGTGCTACGTTGCGATTGGACGATGCGGACAATTAAATGTTGTCCGCAAGTAAGGCATACAAGGTCGGCTCGGTCATACACGCGATGCGAATTTTGATAGCCGCCGGGATCCTCTTTCGACTTCCGATAGGTTCCATCTGAAAGCGTAGAGCCTTCGTGCTCAATCGCAAGTAAAAGGATCGTCCGAGTTGATTCAAAAATTCTTTTCCAGGCGGGCTTCGACACTCGGTCGCATCGACGTGCCGGATGAATGCCGCTTCGGTGAAGGATCTCGGAAGCATAAAGATTGCCGATGCCCGCAATCCGCGATTGGTCTAGTAGCGTAGGCTTGACCGGCCGAGATGCGTCGCTGAATCGCGAGTGAAATGTCTCGAAATCAACAGCCAACGCGTCCGGTCCAAGGACACCGCTTTCAAGAAAGCCTTTCATTTGCTCGGCTGTCCAGTGTTGTATCGTTCCCAGGCCTCGCTGATCCCAGTAAAAAATTTGAGAGGTGACACAACTCGTTGAAGCTTGCAACGCCGAATCGGGTAACGCCAACCCAACCACCAATCGAAGGTGTGACTCATTGGGCGCTGTGTCCATCAAGACTAAGCCGGCCATCTTTGGCTGAAATAGCACGTGCGAATGGTCGTCTAAGCATAAGACGACCCGCTTTCCAAGTCGTTCTACTGCGACCACCGAGCGGTTGACGATTCGTTCTTGGAGCTGCTCGATACATGGCTCCATCTTGATAGGACGATATCGAGAGGTGGGCTGATTGACCGAAACAATTGTCATACCTATCGAAGGAAATAAACTTCGACGCATCGTTTCGACTTCAGGGAGCTCAGGCATTTAGGACGCAGCGTTGTGGACGGTTGTGGACGGTTGTGGACGGTTGTTACGGAGAGCGATTCACCAGCTTCGAATAAGTTATACTAGCAGACGTTCAACAACTGGTTTCGTTCTTAATCCAGATACTCCCTTCCAACTAGGTTGTTTTAATCATGTTGCCTTTTTCAATTTCTTCAGATCAATGGTCCAAGACCTTGCGTCCGTTGGCGATCGTTTTAATTTTCACTGTTTCTGGCTGTAAGCAAGAGCAGTTGGAACAATTCGCTAAACAAGTGCAAGAGCAGACGATCGACAAACTACCTGAGTTGCCCACACCGATGAAGATTGTGAGTGTCGGTGCATTCAAATTGCAAGTCGACAAAGCTATCGAGACCAGCAAAGCCAACGCGAGGCTTATCATCGTAGGAGACGGTCGTCCTAACGTTCTTCAATTACGATCGTACCAAGATATCGCAGCCGACGATTTTCCGTCAGTTCTCGTTCAAGTAAACACAACGGTTACCGACATCTCCCAATTGGTCGGACAAACACTTAACGCAACCGTCTACTTATCCGCAAGCAGATACGAACCGATCTGGTCCTGCCTCGATCAGTCCGTCGCGTCGATCACCATTCAAAGCGTCCAAGAAAACATTCTCAAGGGCGATTTGCGTTGTGATAAGCTCATCTCAAGTCAAAACGTTTCCAGCCCGCTCTCGGGAACTGTTGAAGCTGTGTTTAGCTCGCCTAGCGTTGCAACCTCGGAGCACGGTACTAACGTAGATCGTGTGGTGCAAAAATGAATCAGATTCAACGATTTACCCTTCGCAGCATTGTGATTTCTATTGCTGCCGTTGTAACTTCTGTCTGGTCGATTCACCTCGCGACAGCGAACCCAAGTAACGCAAAACCTGACGCCTATCTTGAGATTCATGGAACCGTGGCCGAGTCCGTTTCGCTCGGGGCGGAATGTATCCAAACTTACGAATCCTTCCGCGAATTAGTCGATGCGATTGAGAAAAATCTCGATCCCAAAAAGTTCTCGGCAGCATTCGTTGCCGCACAGAAGTTTGAACGACTCAATTCAAGACTCCGAATTTTTGGCGAGCCGCTGTCGTTTGATTTGCAGCTTCGAATGGCAGATCCAGCAACTCGCTTTGTCGCGATACGAACTCGGTATATCCCGACCAAAGAGTGCAACGACATTGCGCAAAAAGTTATTATCGAGCTCCGAAAGAGAGCTGCGCTCCGAGTAAAACTCGTAACGCAAATCCGCGAATTGATCAACGATCAAAAATGGCTGGCAGCGGAAGCGTTGTGGGACAAGACTATGGGCTCGCTTTGGCAACAACTGGCCTTCTTGGACGGCCAAATCGTTTCCGAATTTGCTTTCGATTTTTACACACTCGAGCAAGAAATCAGTCCCGTCCGATCAAACGACCGATCCATCGCTTTTAAGATAGCAGTAGATGAA
>JANODQ010000244.1:0-6910 GCA_031412775.1 Pirellulaceae bacterium
AGTGGAGCAAATCTAAGTAATGCACATTTACACAATGCAAAATTGCTTCAAGCCAATCTAAGTCAAGCTAACTTGTTTCAGACAATTCTTGCTGGCACAAACTTAATTGCAAGCAACTTAACTTAGATGTTGCCAAATGACACTCCAGAATTCCCGGGTAGCATGAGCAAATTAGTGGCGTCAGCTGACATCTTGGCTTGTGGATCCACGTCATCCAAAACTGCGAAGAGTAACGGCGATGCGACGCGAAATCACGTAGCATATATAGGAGAAAATGCAGATCACTAGGATCAGCCCCTGATCTCCCCGAACCAACATGACCAGATTAGGAAAGGTGGCTGTGGCAAACCCCAGTAGGAACAGATTACCGGGATCCTGTACTAAGGCCATATCAATTACTTTCGCAAGATACGAAAAAAGAATCGCGTAAAACACAATGAAAAATATCCCACCTTCATGGATGCAATGTCCAACGATCCCAGCACCCAAGCTGAGTCCGCGTACGTGCAAAACCTCGACGGGAATCATATACCCTAAACCCAATGGTTTTCCCTCCCAAAGCGACCTCGGAATTGGATTGCTGACTACGAACAATATTGTATGGAATGGTTGGGGTATTTTGAACGACGAATACACATCAGAACTTCCAGCTTTTCTTGATTCGCTGGACATTAACATGCTACAGTTGGTCGCATCTTGGCCGATATGTAAAGAAATCGTTTCGAGCTTATTTCCTGATAAAATTTCTACAATTTCAGTGGGTATCTTCTGAAACGCTTCCACCGCTCGAGAGTACACAAGTTTTGCATCCTCATTCTCTCTGCGTTCGTAGTGACGGAGGTTACTATATGCAGTCACAACGAGCGCCAGAGGTATCAGCATCAAGGATAATCTGTTTAATAATTGCCACCTGGTATTTGCCGAGAATCGACTTTTGGATGTCCAGTAAAAATAGATTGGTAAGGACGCGAGTACGCTTAGCAACACTCGGCGTCCACTTCCACCTGCGATTGAGTAGATTAAACTGAATGAAAAAACTCCGATCATGATTGCAAGAGATAGAAAATTACTCTTGTTTTTCATCCAACCTCCAATTGCAAACAACGCCGCGAATGCCATGAATGAAGGAGCTAATGCCGATAATAGTTCCGTTAGAACCGGAAGGTATTGCAACCGCTTCATCGCATAGTCGAGGAGGGACAGCGTGATTGCAATCAAGGCTAACACACCACCTACTAGATTACTTACCTCAATACGCTTTCCTGTAAACATCAATACAACGGCCTGGCTTGGCCTATGTAAGTTGTAGGATACAGCAAAGAGGACGATAAATAAGGAGGCCATTCCGGCAAAAGTAAAGAAGTCTTCCATGTCGTAATATCCGTACGGCCTCTCGCCGGTTGCAAGTCCGATCGAGGAGAGTCCAATAAATGGAAAGCACCCAGCCAGTACCACGTTTCTGTACGTTAGTAAATCAATGTTTCCACCTAAGAATGGCGTGATGATCATTAATGGAATAACAATACATATTGCGATTCCAAAATAGAAAAGCCATTGTAAAACTTCAGCGTCCATTGCTCTGTTCCTGCATAGCGTCCGGGGCATCAGCGTTAGCTGTCAAAATAGGCTTGATTTGAATTGGATGCGGCGAGTAAGGTCCAAGTTGTGCCGATTTAGAATCCTTCAACATGTCGACGAGTCTTTCCGCCCACAATTCGGCAGTAAACGCAGATGCATAATTTAGACAATTTATAGACATTCTTTTTAATTGTGGCTCATTATCAGAGAACCAGTGTAGTCGTTCGACGAGTTCATCCACGCGCGTTGAATCGTATACAAAACCGTTATAGTTATCTCGAATAAGCTCCACGGACGATCCACATGCTGACGACGCGATAACGGGGAGACCGGATGCCATTGCCTCCGCAACGACAACTCCCCAAGGCTCGTAGACGCTCGGAAGTATTAATGCTCCCGCAGCGCCATAGACGTGTTTGAGTGAGTCAGGTTGGCAGAACCCCAAATCTGTAACCCCTTCCTGGCCTTTGAGAAGTTGCTTCAAGGGACCAGTGCCACAACAGTGAAGATCCCAAGGTTCAGAATAAGATGCTCGGTATCCGCTATATGCTTTGAGAAGTTGCCGCAATCCCTTGCTTTCAACATAACGCCCAACGAACAAAAATCGCTTCGGCCATTCAATATTGCTCCTGATTCTCTGTTCACCAATGCTGGCGAAGGACTTGTAATCGCAAGAGTAGACCCCATTCCGAACACGAGGAACTTTCGAAATCCGTGTGGCGAATTGTCGAGTCCGTTCACCCGCCACCCATAGATAGCTAAAATTACGGACGTAACGATTGCGCAGCGAACAGGAAAACAACTGCTTCAATGTGCCAGACCATGGGTTATCCATACCCATGATCTTGGTGACAGCGTTTAGCTCCTTAGACATAACGAGTTTCCTGTAGCTCTTGTTTTGCCAACCAGACACAAGTATTCCATCAGGCTCAAAATCGGCCAATGACTTTTTAATCGATTCGAAATTAGTAAGGTCGTGTGGGTTCAAAAGTCTGCAGTCTAGGTCATGTACAAGTCGCTGATCAATAAACGGCGCGTCCTTCGCCTGACCATCTGAAGAATATGCCCAAACCTTTAACTGTGTCCCCTCAATTGCCTGCAACGCCCGCCAGCAAGCAGCAGAGTATCCAGAAGCATGAGACCATAGAATGGCTATTCGCATTTCGCGTAAATGCTGATCGGACGAGCTAAACGTTTTGAAATCGAAATCGCCATAATCAGTCGACGTTAAACCAAGGCTCTATGAGGGATTCGCCCGATGGTAAATCCGGGAAGCGAAATTGCTTAACCGCTGATACAAAGTGAAATTCCGCCATGATCCGTGACAATGGTGAATCCCGTACGCGACACCTGCCTCCACAATCGCCCGATATTCTTTTTCATTTCGCGGCGTTAGCGGGCTAAAGAATTCAGGGGGAGCGGCAAACAATGACATCCCTCTTTGGATTGCTTGATCGTAGACCCGAGTTACTAGGCCAGGCCCTGTGGTCGCCTCCACATCTGCATCCGAGGAAAACGGTGGATTGTTTGTAAGTTCCTCGATAATCATTCCAAAGAACGGGTGCCCTGGTGAGGAAGCAAAAATCGCATTTGCCATCTTGCCGTTGGAACCGGGCTTAAGCGGGTCGGGTTCCCAGCATAATACGATCTCATGATCAACAAGGTCAAATGGTTTTAGCATTTCATAGTCCGTGTCCAGATATAGCCCACCGACTCGATACATCAGTAAGTATCGAATCACATCCGCTCGCATGATTCCTTTCGGAAGCTTTACAAAAATCTCATAAAAATTAGGGAATGCTTCTCGAACAAATGCCACGTTATCCGCGTCCGTCCAAAGCTTATAACCCCAGTTCGGATGGAGTGTTTTTAAGGTATCCACGTATTCCAGACAATCTGCCGGTAGCACAGAAGTCTTAGCGGTCTGATGAAGTAGTCTTGGAATCATATTTCGTGAGATTTATCGATGACAGTTCGAACGGAATGTCCTACCTTTAGGACTCTGGCTGTAGTCGAAATAGGCCAATTCATTAATCTACTTCTTTCACTCGGTGAAGGTTACTTCATTGAATTCCAAATTCTTTACGACTATTCGTTGCTACAGTAAAACGGAATTTTGCTTGAATGCTAAGTTGACTCCGAACTGATGGGACGTCGTATATCCAACGGTACCCATAAAATCTTTTATACTAACGGCTGCCTGCTCATCATTCGCCTCTACAAGTACGATTTTTGGCCTGAACGCACTCCAATCACTGCTTCGCAAGACGAGTTCATCCCAACCTTCTGTGTCAACGCTCAGAAGTGCAAAAGTTGACCGACTTGGAATCGCACAATCCTTCAAGACCTGCTCAAGTCTCAGCACAGGTGTCAGCGTGGTTTTAATCAGTTTCCCACCAGATTTAAGCCTTTCATTGAGAACCTCTTCTGACGGCGTCGATGTTCCGTGATAGCTCAGTTCGAAGAATTTTTGAACGCCGTTCCGGTCGCCGATGATCGATTGCAACAGAATGTCCTCAGGTCTAAAGCGTCGGTGTACGGTCCCCAGGATCGAATTGGGCTCAACGCAAATACCTCTCATACCGGCCGCATAGAGTCGGTAAGTGTTCGAAATTTGCATTGGGTGGTTAGCCCCGATATCAACATAGTAGCCTGTGGTGAGTAGGTCCAAGAGCTCAGACATAAGCCATTCATCTTCGCCGTGTTGTGACCACGAACGCTTTGCGTCGTTGCCTAGACTACGCAATCCGACTGGCATCGTTTCTAGATGTAGCTTGAGTCCGCGGATCGAAGGGTGCTTTTGAAGAATACTTTGAGCGAATTGGCGAATCATAAAGTTTGAGTCCGAACGAGAAAGCGAACAACTAAAAGCAGAGAAAACAGCGTTCTGAACTTAATTTAAGTTTTAAGTAGATCTCTAACCGCCCAAAGGCCCATGGACCGGCCACCTTCTTCGTCGCCTTTTACAGACGGATCGTCGTGGATGATACGCACGGGCTGAGGTAAATTAAAAGGCGAGATCGTGAGATTGATCGGGCGAAATTGGCCTGGAACGATCTCGGAATTCACCGTCAATTTGGGATAGGTTGTGGTGAGTAACCATCGAGAACCACTTGCACAAATATTTACAAGAGATCGGGAAATCTGATCTTTATTCAAATGAATGAAGAGGTCGCGTACCATAACCAGATCTGCTTGTGGTAATTTATCTGAGACAATATTGATTTTTCTAAATTGCCGTTGCGCGTTACCGTACGCCGCAGTGTTCTGTTCAACCATCGATTGGACGATATCCGCTCCAATGTATTTCGCGACCGGGAGATCGACTTTAGATATCCAAGCTAAATCTCCACACGGGATGTCAAGGAGTGTTTGGATATTCAGTTCGCGACATAATTCTGGTAACGCTTTTCGAATCTTACCGGTGTACTCAATATCTGATCCAGGCCCGGACCGACTCTTGCCTTCGCCACGAACCCATTCGCCGTCATGGTAATATTCTGAAAACACGGTTTCTAAATCTTTATTCCTCAGCTCACCAGCCGACCAGCGTCGTTTGAGATAAACGAGCCAAGGAAAATTCTCAATAATTAAATTGCGAACTGAACTTAGGGACATTGGGTTCTCGAGTTTCTATCAAGTCTTGCGTCTAGAATTAAGTACAAGGAAACATTTACTTTCGACAGGATTCGATCGCTACAGAATTGGCCTACGATTACGATTGCAATCTTCTCATCACAGTTCCGTTGTCTCCATGCAAGCTACTAATTAAACCACTGATCACAGAAGTGTTTAGGTGTGTGAAAGCTAGTGAGTTCTTTAAACCCATCTTCGTATTGTGTGGATGTGTTGCGGATCTCGATAAATTCCTTCAGACTCCTTGAGAACACGCTATTATCTGAGACTGGTATAGCCTTTCCAATATTGTATTTTTCCACGGTCTTACCCACCCATCCAAAATCAGATGCTAGAACCGGACGATGGCTGGCGGCTGCGCGTAAAACGACGCTTGCAGCACCAATGTGGCGGGGGTACGGCGTGCAAACAATGTCCATTGCTCGAATAGCATTATTCAGGGATTCCTCAGATACCCACCCTTTACGCAGGATTATTCGACCGGCTTCGACAAACCGTTGAACCTCTGGTGTGTTCAAACATGCCTCTGAAAATGAATTTGTCTTTCCGACGAGGAGCAGTACTGCGTTTGGCAAGTCGGCCTCGATAAACGCGTTCAAAAGCAAGTCAACGCCTTTTCTCTCTTCCAAGTGACCGACTAATCCCACGACCCTACGCGACTCCTGAATTCCGAACACCGATTTCGCATCTGATTGTCCTATTTTTGCCGAGGGAGCAAGGGGGTCCGGCATAAGTTCTAGATCCTTACCCCGGTTCGAGTACCACTTGATTGCAAACTCGTCGAGATGAAAAAGCTTATCCCATGGATAAGCGACTGCCGCAAGGGCGGAGTGGGTGTGTTTCCATTTCGACCAAGCGGACGTCGTTTCATCGCAATATGCCGCTGTGCATCGAAACAACAGGCCCCTCATTGGAACATCGGGTAACTTCGCCGATCGTAACTGTTTAGCAACGCTCATCAACTGTGCCAGACCATCTGCGTAGGGGATAAAGACTAAATCCGGCTTAGCGAGTTGAATGCTTGTCTTTAGCATCGCCAACAAATTGCAAAAGCCACGCAAGCCGCCAGTGATTTTTTCCTCGATCCAATTATCGACTTTGATGGAGTGGGCTAGATCGCGAAAAAAACAATAAAACTCGTCACTTTGCACTGCAACGCGGGTTGTCGCTAACGTGACTTCGTACCCTCTCGCTAAACCTTCCTTCGCTAGCAGCGACGCATAATGAAACCGGTGTCCGTTGTGATCAACTTCAAATATTAATAGGTTTGGCATGGAGAACCAATGCTTCCATTCCCTGAGAACAGGGGGAAATCAAATTCAGTATTCGAATCTACTAATCGCAATTCGAAAGATGTTCTCTAGGAATTCAAAGGCGATCATTTTGCAATATTCCAGCTTCAAGAAGCTACGGGGTGTAAATTGCAACTGGGATCGCGACAAAGTCACCGTGCCCTCGATAGCCAGGCGTCATGTTTGGCGCGGTCGTGTCTACGACCTTATAATCAAGACTACCGAGCAGCGCAATCACCTCGCTTATGGAGGTTCCCTTACGCCGAAGAAGTACATCTGCTAGCTCAAGAACAATTACCGGTCGAAAATCTCGAAGTGTCTTTAATCCACTATTAATTACCATCTGTTCAGCCCCCTCAACATCAATCTTGATAAGCGATGGTTTTAGGCTATACTTATTAACG
>JANODQ010000245.1:0-1828 GCA_031412775.1 Pirellulaceae bacterium
GGCTGGTGCTCGGGATGGCAATCTATCGACAGCGGCCAATCGACGGTCTCGTTTCGCATGCGGATGAATTGCTCAGCAAGCTGCCTCACTTCCAAATAATCATTATCGGTGAAGGTCCGCTTCGGAGCCTTCTCCAAACCCAGGCCAGCCAATTACGAAACGAAGCTAGAATCCATTTCGTTGGCCAGCAGTCCAATGTGCTGGAGTGGATGCGATCAAGTAGGCTACTGCTACTGCCGAGCCGATATGAAGGAATGCCGAACGTGGTTCTCGAAGCGATGGCCGTTGGACTTCCAGTCGCCACGACAAGGGCCCAAGGAATCGTAGAAACTCTAGGCCCAGCCGCAGAAGACCAATGTGTATTGATCGACGCATGGGTGGAGTGGATCGAGATGGTCGTACGTCTCGCGACCGATCGAGAACTCGCATCGCGCATCCGTGTTGCGAATCGAAAACGTTGCGAAGAATACTTCGACCTCGACAATCAACTCCTGCTATACGAAAAGACCTATCAAGAAGTGCTCGAGGAACGAAAAAATTCTCTCGAAGCGAAACATCAATAGTTCAGCTACATCCGATGGAATCGTGCGTTTCAAGTTCCCATTCGATCTCAGTCCGGAAGTTTTCGAATTTGAATATTGCGCAGAAACGTCGTGCTGTTGGGATCATGTGCTTGAATAGCGATCGCTCCGTGTGAAAGCAGTCTTTCTTCACGCCCTTTCTTGCGAGTTGGTTTCTCTTCTTCAATGTAGTCAACAATAGCTTTTCCGTTGATGGAGACAATAATGTGCTTCCCATCTACAAGAATTTTATATTCATACCATTGATCGTCAGGGACCGGAGATTTATCGACATCGCTGACATCTACCAGGCTACCAGTCTTTCGCGGGTCTTTTGTAAACGATGTATTGATCTGTGCTTCATAACCTTTCTTAAGGCTACCTTTACCTCGGTTTTCCGTGTGAAAAAAGAATCCCGAGTTGGCTGCAGGAAGCGTTTTCACATCCGCTTTGAACTCGAAATTTTTTAAATCAGCGAATCCGTCTTTGACGCAAAACAAGTGAGCCATCCCGCCGTTTAGTTTGAGCTCCCCATTCTCAACCGTGAAGCACTCTGGCTTCTCATTGGCTTCCCATCCAGCCGTTGTCTTCCCATCGAACAGTGAAACCCATTCCTCTGCATAAATTATCGAAGCGGATTTACTTAGGATGACAACGAACAAAATAATGAACGTATTGAATGATAGAAATCTGGATTTCATTGACTTAATAGCTTTGCTGTAAGAGGAAACTTCGTGATAGGCACTGATGTGCGATGGGATCCAAACAGAACCTTCGATCAGTTGGATTGAAGGCCGACCGTATTCACTGCGATGACGCGGTAAGTATGTTGTGTTGCTGGCTCGGCTTTCGCGTCAACGTACTCCATAAGTACGAGCGGTTGGGAGGGAGTGTCGCTGTATTGGAGGTTTTGAAAAATCGGACGTCCAAATGGGTTTTTTCCAGTTTCTGGAAGTCTCGCAAGAAATTTACCGTCACGCTCAATGATGAAGTGAGCGAGCCCGCTCTCAAGGTCGGCTTCGGCATTCCAGCTTAGTTTGTTGCCTTCGATAGCAACATGGATTGGCGCGGGTGGCGGAGTCGTATCGGAAACGGAAGTGTCCTTCACGTACTCGGCCCACAACCTTGCGACGTCTTTGTTCAATAGCCAAACTGACTTATTTTTATCTCCGGTGAACTCTTGGGCTGCAACGGGTGCGACGAACTCAGATTCGCCAAGTGGCAGCGGTGCTAGCAACGCATTATCTGTTGGTGTTTGGTGTAATGGC
>JANODQ010000246.1:0-1716 GCA_031412775.1 Pirellulaceae bacterium
CCCGTCCCATCCCCACGTCCCATCCCCACGTCCCATCCCCACGTCCCATCCCCACGTCCCATCCCCACGTCAAAGCTCGTTCGGGACAATGATCCCAAGCTACCAATAGTGTTGTGCTACGCACGCTTTCGTTGCAGCCGCAGAGACTCCAGTCCGTTGTAAGTCAGAAGCAGAGCGTCGCTCGATGCGAATTTGTCAAACAACGCACTCGTGAGCTTTGCATCCTTGGGCCATGGATAAGCAAAAATCAGATCAAAATCACGGACATCCATGCCGATTTCTTCGTAGCTTTCATCGGTGTGCGGCACGATCATCATGTCGCCCTGGCAGTTCGCATAAGCCCGATCAATCAACCGATCCGATCCCTTAGGAATAAAGCTACCAGTTGTGAAATTCACGGAGAGAGTGAATTGCGAAGCTAATTCTCGCGAGACCTCACACAGCTCCGGATCAATTTCAATTCCATACGAATCAAATCCGAGCATGGAGGCCATCGATGCAGTCACTCCAAAACCGCTACCCCATTCGCAGAAAGAATTACCAGCGTTCAGCCGTCTGCTTGAGATTTCTCGAAGGGCACGATACACGGTCTCGAAACAACTTGGAAAGAATCCGACGAGAGGTTTTGGCCGAGTCTCCATAAACGCAGCGACGCGTGTATTCGCCTCGTATATGAAATCACGGACTCTGGCGGGGATCACATGATCCTCCAAAGTTAAATCGATATTGTCTAAGGTCATTAGTAGGTTGCTATTTCGTCGAATGTCGAAACACTAGGGAACGACTTCGATGACAACATGCACCCAATCATCGTTTTCGTCAGTTTCCATCGGCTTAAGAGCGTCCGTTGACCCCTGAACTTTCGAATGAGCGTCTAATAAGGCTCCGGCCGTTCCACCAATGATTTTTGCAGAAGATGTACTCCCGCGCTGAGCATCGTCCAATGAAGATCGATCATCGCGAGATTCCTTTTGGGCACTCTGCATTTCCTGACTTTTTCGAAGCTGGCTATTGTTGGTCTTCCGAGACAATTCTGCGGGTGCGATCTGTTGGGTGCTATTACCCAGGTATTGCTGCACGCTTCGACCACTTCGTTGACGAGATAGTCTGTCCTGAACATAAGCGTTTCGCTCTGGCTTTGTTGGCGATATCTCGTCTTCGATAAGCTTGTCCAGTTGATTTTCGTTTAAAAAGACGGCAATCTGTGAGCGAGGCATCACCGCCTCGATAATGTCTTGATCAGAAGAATCTCGGTCGGGCGACGAAAGTTGTATCGCTCCCATCGCAGACGATGGCTCGTTCAAATTGGCTGTCGATTCACTCTGCATTGGTGTTGTCGACTTGTCCTTTGCATTCCATTCGCGTTTACTCTCGGGAATTGCTTTTGCATCGCCTATCGCCATCGTGGGTGAAGCGATTTTACTTTCTGATCTTAGAATCTCACCGGCGTTTTCTTTTATTGCTGAGGAACTTGCGGACGCTGGCGGCAGCGGTGATGAAGCGTTCGCTTGCACTCGAGCGCTATCTGTTACAGCAAGATTCTGTTGGTACTGCGTGTTGAGCTGCGCCTGCCCGCTACGTCTCGCTTGGATGAAGACGGTTGTCTTTGGCAGCTCGGCAAGCTTGACTGCGTTTGTATCTTGAAGCGAGTAGAAGTTCGTTACTGCTTCGATGGCTGGACTAGGTACCGGTACGAGTTGCTTTGGAATTGGAGCG
>JANODQ010000247.1:0-2694 GCA_031412775.1 Pirellulaceae bacterium
CAACTCATCATCACAAAGGTTCCTGTCTTTTTCGATAGGCTTGAAAACCAGACTCCCAACCATAAGCCTAAAAATCGGCGGATCCCGTCAGCTGTCGTAGCAGCAAACAATAAACAAGCTACATGTAGAAGAAAAAATCTCACGAAAGCTTAATCAATTGCCATTCGTAACTCGTCACAGCACTCCAAATTTGGAGCACGGCGCGACTGCGCCGGTAGTAGCGATTATCCGCTCGAGAATCAACGAGCCAGGACCGAGAACTGCTAAGTTATAGACTTCCTTTAGACGTAAACTACAATCGAGCAGGGAAAGCGAATGGGCGACGGTTTAACGTTATTAGCGTGATGAAATATCATAGCTGGTGTTGTGGGCGACCTGGATTGTAGCGATCGCTCGGTAGCCTTGGTGCAGAAAACATTTGTGACTTATCTAGATGATGCCAGCAGCACATTTACCACGAAAAAAACTTTTGATGATTGCGTACGCCTGCGATCCCGAGGCGTTTATGGAGTCAAGACTTGGTTGGCATCGCGCGGTTGAAGCTGCTAAACGTCATAATACATGGGTTATATGCGAAGGCAATGAAAGTCATCAAAGACTACTGGAACAAAGCGTCGCGAACATTCCTGGATTGAAGATTACATGTGTCCCTCGCACAACTTTTGAACATCGGTTTTGGGACGCACCCGGCTTTTTATATTATCTTTACAATCGATGGCATCGCCGTGCATTTAAGGTCGCTCAGACGCTTCACGAAGAAATCCGGTTTGACATAACTCATCAGGTAAACTTCTGCGGTTTTCGAGAACCAGGTTATCTATATCAGTTAGACGTTCCGTTCGTATGGGGACCGCTGGGCGGAACGCAAAATTTTCCGTTAAGGTTTTTACGCGAGACTTGCTTGATTGATGGCGTGTACGAACTTTTTCGTGGATTGTTAAATGCTTTCGATTTAAGAATAAGTCGTCGAGTTCGACTCGCAGCGAAGAAGTCGGCTGTTGTCTTGTCTGCAAACACAACTTGCCAACGAGATTTTATGGCCGCGCATGGAAAAGTTTCGGAGTTACAACTTGAAACGGGGCTGCGCATTATTCCAGGACGCATTAAACCCCATCGCAAAGCTGGCGAACCGTTAAATATTCTGTGGTCCGGCCGTTTGAAGGCATGGAAGGCATTCCCTCTGCTGCTGCAGTCTTTAGCGAAGCTGCCCTCTGACGTTTCGTACCGAGTAAGAGTTCTCGGATATGGTGTCTGTGAGGGACGTTGGAAACGGCAAGCCGAAAGACTTGGAATCGCCGATCGAATTGACTGGGTTGGATGGCCGTCGTATGCAACGTCACTAGAGCACTACGCTTGGGCCGATGTGTTTGCCTTTACAAGCCTTCGTGACACGTCCGGAACGGGATTGCTGGAAGCATTATCTTTCGGAGTTCCAATCATTGGCCTCAACCATCAGGGGGCTGCCGACATCATTACGCCAGACTCGGGTATTGCTATCGACCCGAAGTCCAAGGCTTCAATTTGTGATGGTTTCGTAAAGTCCTTGATATCACTTTATCGTTTCCCGGATCAACTGGAATGTCTCAGTCGGGGAGCACTTAGGCGGGCTGAGTTCTATCATTGGGATCGGCTAGGCGAGTCGATGGCCAAGGTATATGAAAGCGTTTTAAATTCAGAAGATTTGCCTAGCAAGTCAAATGATATGACTCCATACACCTCAGGCACAGAGCCCTTAATTGCGAAATGCTCTGATCACCATGACGCTTCTGTAACACTTTCGTGATGAGTTTCGAGAGATTCACTAACCCTAATAATCGTTGATTTAACGATGTAGTTGTAAAAAATGCATTTTTTGGAAACATCCTATTCGAATCGTCCTCAAGGGGGGAAACTCGCATCCGAGCCGGAGGTGTGTCGAGGTAAGGATGTCGTTGCTTCAGAATCGGAAGCTACCAATGATTTGTCGAGCTATAAGGTTCGGCAAAAGAATCCGCGAGAATCTAAGGAAAAGTCCAGCGTATACCAAGGATTCCTCGCTTTGCTCGACCAGATTATATGTAGTGCGACGACGCTCATAACACTGATCCTGATTGCGAGAAATTGTCAAAAAGACTGCGTTGGTACCTACGCTTTAGCGTTGTCTCTGGTGCTCCCACTGCGAGTCATTCAAGACCGAATCATTTCTACGCCTTATATGATGTTATTGCACCGCGACCCCGACCGCGCCGCGAGCCGGTTAGGTAGCGCATTTGTGCATCAAGCCATGCTGACGATGTTGTGCTTTGTTCTTGCAATCTTGCTTGGATCGGGATCGTTGTTGATTCCGGGTTTGGGGCCGCACACCGAATCACTTATAGCTTTGGCGTTTGTCGGACCATGTGTCCTTTGGCGTGATTTATTACGATCCATCTCTTTTTCTCATGGTGATATCTTTGCGGCGATGATTACTGATGCCGTAGTGCTTGCCGCGCAGATTACCGGAATGTTTATCTGCATTGCGTCGTCGCATATGTCCGTGAATCATTATTTAATAGTAACAGGCGTATCCTCTGCAATTGGATGTGTTCTATGGTTTATGCGGGAGAGAAAACCTTTCGCGATTCGGTTTGACGACGCCATGACCGACTGGATTGAGAACTGGGTTATCGGGCGGTGGTTGGTGGCTGCACGCGTGTTTGGAAGTGCAGGAATGAT
>JANODQ010000248.1:0-2757 GCA_031412775.1 Pirellulaceae bacterium
GGCTCTTACTCAAACCCTCAACGATAGCCTTCTCGGCTAAACCCACATCTAAAGCCTTCAGCGAAGCAACAATAACAACTCTTTCAGTTGTTGTTTCTTCTTTTGTTTTAGTTATGTTTTCATGGGTAGCAGCATCTGCCACTTGATCGGTGGATTCTGCCACTTGATCGGTAGTAGTTGCCACTTGATCTGCATAATCTGCCACTTGATCGCCAGCGGTTACCACTTGATCGAATTCGGTTCTATGGTCATTGCTGCGTAGACTGGACAACTCTTCCCAAACAATCGTGTACGCGTTGGAGGTCGCACCTCGCGAGTTCTTCCGTTCCCGATCCCTAACGATGATTAAGCCATTCATCGCAAGCGCCTTGAGTCCATTTTGGACAGTACGCTTTGAGAAGCTGCAAATCCTGGCAAGGGTGTCCAGAGATGGAAAGCATGTTCCGTTTTTCTCCGAGTATGCATCTAACTCCTTAAGGATGTGCTTCTGAGTACTAGGTCTGACTATCACCGGCTTTTTGCTCCCGGGGGTCGCAACATCTACTGCCACGATGTTGGCGTCGCGAATTGCTTCGCGGCGCTCGTAGCGAGAGAACGGGATTTCCAGTTGCTTGTAGTTGCTCATACCTGAATCCCTTCAGGGCGATAGTCGCGATGAACTAGAACGATCGCATTGCCTCGCCATCGCGTTGGACGCATGGCCTTCGTTTCGAATAGCTCCCCATCGGCGATTAGGGCTAATACGCTGCCTTGAACACCATGAGGAGCGCGGTCCGTTGCTTCGGCTAACTCGTCCCGTGTCATTCCATGCTCGCGAGCCTCACGAACCAACTCGACCATCTTCATCAATACCGGCCTTCGACGTTTCTTGAGCGCATCCACGGAAGCCTTACGGGCGGTTTGACCTGTCTCGATCAGATAGCCTTTTCCCTTGGCGGTCTCAATGATCTTGCCGACACCATCAACGGCGTCGGCTCGGTTGACTTTGTTTTCATCCTTGCTATTCATAGTAGAGTCCTAGGCGTGATTCGGTGTCTGCGAAATGTTGGATGGCGATAGGGCGGGTTAGGGTTGACCATGCAAGAGCTACCAGCGTTGCGGCTGGTAGCTCTTCGCGTTTCATGTGTTCTCATCAGCGGGCGCGTCTGGATCGATACCAGCTTCGCGATACGCATCTTGGAAGTACTCGAGGCGCTCGGCCTCGGTGGGATCTCCGATGATTGGCTGCGATTGGGTTGAAAAGCTTCTCGCGCATACGTCGGCGATAATCTTCTCGGCTCGCTTGCCTGTGGCTTTACGGTTCTGAAGGATGCAAGCGACACGGAACCAGTGCATCAGCTCATTCATAAGCAAGCTCTCTCGAAGGAAACCCGCTTCCCATTGCTCATACGTAGGAATCAAGTAGTGCCCAGCATGTCGATACGAATAACGTGCGAGAGCTGCTTGCTCCTCGGTGAGTGCCTCATGAATCAATCGCGTCGGAAGATGTACGCGTTGATTAACAACCTTCGTTCCATCGACGTCGACATAAGAAACGGTTAGGTTCTTATCCTTGTCGCGGGAGAACGTAGCCATCACCGTTTGCGTTTTTGCGGTAGCCATGCTTCGAGCCCTTCCCTATGCGAGTGCGGGCTCGGTGTCTTGTCGCGATTGGTCACCCGTGGACGGTGAACCGTCTAACCACTCGATGATCCAAAGACCGCGAAAGAAACGTTTACCGGCTCTTTCTGTGGATCTGATTTGCTTGGCTCGGCAAGCGTCGCCGATAGCTCGAATAGATAGCCCTGTAAGGCTCTTTACTTGCTCTTGCGTGTAAAACGCTTGGGGTTCAATGACGACGGGGAAAACCGCTCTAGTGCTCATGGCAATGACTCCTGTTCAACGTTTTGTTATCGACGCTGATGGGAGTCTATCGACGCCAAACCGTAAGAGAAGACTTTTAGCTACTCTAGCGGTCTGCTTTCGTCGGTTTCGCTGGTTTAGTCGGTTTCGTTCGCTGCTTTCGTCACTCGCGGCTGAAAGCTTCGCTGTCTTGAATTTATATCAGATGGCGTTTTCTCGATCGGTGGCAAACCTTCAATACCTAACACATCGTTGATGTCATTAAAACTGGCGAAACGTTGCTTGTTACCACCTTTTTTGGAGATTGTTCGCCCATTGTCTCTAAGGTATCTAGCGAGCGTGTCAGGGTCGATGTCTGCAGCGTCTGCGGCCTTCGTTAATGGTACTTCATCAACTTCCGAAGGAAGCTCCAAAACTGCATTTGCCGACGTCGGCTTATCGACTGGCGTTTCGGGCAAAATGGACTTTGCCCATTCATCATTGAGAACATCTTCGGGGGAACGGGTTGCGTCGATCGCTTGAGCGGTGGCGGATTCGAGGATCGGTAACACGTCGCATGGTAACCACTCTTCGCGGGCGATGTAGTCGGCGGGGAATCCACCTGTTTTGAACATAAGACGCTTTAGGTCGGCGGCTGAATTGACAGGAAAGCCCGTCACGACTGCGAGCCTTTGCGATTGGAGCTCGCTCGGTATCTTATCGGCGATAGTTAAGCGGTCGGTGTCCGTCCCACCTACCGCGGCTCGCCATTGGTTCTCGGTTGCCGTGGTCTCAAATGCGGTCATCAGACGATTGAAATCAGCTCGCTTATATCGATAGGATCGTCGGCGGCGGCCTTGAATCTGAAAATCGGAAGATAGTACCCATTGCAAGAAATGTCCCAAGGCACGGTAAGCATCCACGCAAACCAACGTC
>JANODQ010000249.1:0-6281 GCA_031412775.1 Pirellulaceae bacterium
GTCAATCAGTAGTTAATCAACATGGCAAGCAATTCAAATAGTCCAACACAGTCCACAGCGCAACAAGCGTTAGGACAGGAGTATGCGATCATGCTCGGGGCACAGCCTCTGAGCGGCCTAGCTTCATTAATTAATTGGACAAATTCGGCATCCTATCAACGTCCAGTTCTGGAAACCTGGGGACACATTGTAACGAGTAATAATTCTGAACAAGTGGCTTTAGCCGAACGCACTGCGGAGCCGTCAACGCTAGCCGCGGGTGTCGACGCTTCATCAAAACCCACTCTTCCCGATGTGCCGGCAGAAGTGGTTGCGCCTGCCGCCGAACAATCGATGCAAGCGGTGGCTCCGGCATCAGAGTTAGTAATCGCCGAAGCAGTCTCTCCGGAGCCAGTCTCTCCAGAGCCAGTCCCTCCGCAGTCGGTCTCTCCGGAACCAGTATTACCTAAGTCGGATTTGGCGAAATCAGTTACCCCTGATCCAGTTGTCGCTAAATCGGTAACGCCTACACCAACCCAACCGACTACGGAAGTTGTTCTCCAAGAACCAGTGGTCAACGACGTGGTTGTTGCGATTCCCGTCGTCGCAGAGGCAGAGGCAGAAAAAGTAGTTAAGGAAGAACCAAAGCGTGTCGCGACACCGGAACAGGTTTCTCTTAAAAAGGCAATTCCCCTTGAGCATCCACAGCCGGAGATTGCCCCGTCATCAGATACTGCTTCCCCAACACAAAGTCACAAGCCGACCAGCGACTCGACCAAGCCGGTTGTTTCAAAACCGCCTAAGACACCAGCTATTGTTCCGCCTCCAGTTCGAACATCCGTCACGCCGCAGCGGCTCGCTGCGTCATCGATGCCGGAATGGAAACCAAATTCGAAAGTAAGCCGACCCACGGACTCGAATTCAACCGGAGATGAATATCTTCGTCAGCTCGAGCGGCTAATTATCGAATTAAATATGGAGTTAGGAATGCGCGAGGGGGACTCCCCATCGCAAGAAACTGATCAAATGAGTCTGCTCGTTCAGCGGATGATTGACTTGAACTTGCAAAACCTTGCCCTAAAGGAACAGCTCCGCGAAGCTGCTAGTCCAACGCTATGAATACTCGAATTAATTTACTTATCCAAGGTAGCGACAGTCGTTACCTAACGCCCGAAGAACGTCAAGAAGTCTCCGACTACACGAGCGGCTTTGTAGATCGACTTGCAGTGATTGCACAGATCGAAGAGAGCGAAGAAGCGGCCGTTCGCTTCTGTATTGACAATACCAGAAAGCGATATCCAAACTTTGACAAATACCATACGACTGCATGGGCGAAGGCATTTCGCGATGTGCAATTAACGACGCGTTACATGGCCCAGGCAATGCTACTCGATGAAATCGGAATTCTTGAGGAAAAGCTGCTTTTTTGGCTCCGTACAATACTGGCTGGATTGAATTTTACTCCCGAATTTAATCGAGATACATATACCTATCTCAAGCAAGGTTTTCGCCAGTCGTTACCGCCGGATATTTTTGCGAAATTTGAACCGTTTTTGAATCGAACCATCGAGATCATGTCCGACTTCCCAATGCCTGCAACCCCAGCCGTTTAACAAGCCGCACAGCGACCACAGATAGAACCGTCACGGCCCAAGCCTTAATAGAAGCGTCACGGCGCGATCTGTACGGCGAGTCTCATAGCAATTGAAATTAATTAACAAGTGAACCCCCGCACCGGTGGCTTGCGCCCAACCGCTTCCATCAGGAAAAGTATAATCTATGACTATTACGGCCGATTTAGAATTCAAAACCTACTATGTTGAGAAGCTTTACATTACAGCGAATGTCGAAACTGGAGTGATTTACAATCGGTCGGGAAGACGCATGATCGCTTTAACAAATGACTTCCTCATCGGTATGCATCGCGCCTTAGAAAAGGAATGTGGTGACAAGGTCGAGAAAGTCCTGCATCACTGTGGTCGCAAATGGGGTATTAACTTTGGGAAAGGTTTGGATGCCGAATGGTCTCAGTTCTATGAACAACCTGCCAAGGATTTTCCACTTGCGTTTTTCCAAGGTCTCCTTATGCAAGAGTTTGGCCATAACGGATGGGGCATTTTGCAGATCCACTATGAGCACATGGACAAGGGCGTTATTTGGGTTTCGCTGAGCGGTGCGATCATGGCAGACATTCGTAGCGAAGGGGTAAAGTATCCAGCAGATGCACTTACTGGCGGAATACTTGCAGGACTATTCACTCATTTTCTTGGTCACAATGTTGATTGCCTTCAATCGCACGTTGCGGAAGATTCCACAAAATCTAGCTGCTTCGTATTATCCGATCCGAAACGAATCGAATCTGTGCAAAGCGCCGGGAGTGTTGGAAAGAGTCATCAGCAGATACTCGATATGATTTTGGCGACTACTCTTTAAATTCAGTACGAGGCAGATCTACAAGGTTACGTCATCCCCGTATCGAGTCGTTTGGCGTGACCCACTTTCAAATTAATTAGGTTCAAAATTAGGTAATTTCATGACTTTTGCATTTTCAAAAATGATGTCAGCGACAGAGGGACGTTATCTCACCGCCGTAGAAGCCGAAAAAGCGCTTTGCTCCGCGTTGGAACTGCCTCATCGTATGCTCATCTCGAAAATGTTGCAGCAATCCGAGTTCGAGATCGTCGACTACGCAACCCATTCTTTCTGTGATATCACGCCGGGGTTTGAAGGTCCTGCCGGATCGCTTCGTCGCAAAAAGGGGCATCAAGACGGACGAATCATACTTCGCTAAGCTGCTCAAGCAATTCGTGAAGGTTCGACCGAGATCCTCTTTGAAAAGGTCTTATCTTGGCTGGTCGGTCATTTGGATGCAGGAAATGTAACTGGCGAGCACATGGAGGTATTCTTCCATTTTATCCAGCAAGGTGCGCGACGCGAGTTACCTGCTCATGCACATCCATTCATTGACCAGGTCTTTGAAGAAATCATTTCGTGCGTTCGCCAAGCTTCGTGGAGTGCGACGATCCACAAGGCCCATCGTAGAATTGCTGAATTCGCAGTGGACCGTGTGATGGACATTATGCCTGAAATGAAGGCGAAATATGGCGTATCGAGTGTACCCAAGTGCAAACGCGATATCGAACTGCTGGTAAAAGAATTGGCTCGCGTGATGAAGTCGCCCAGTCCTTACGAAATGCAACGGCAGTTTTCGAGCTGGCTCATTGAGCGGCTTGTGAACCAAGTGGAATATTCGTCCGATGTTTGGTTCTGGACCTTGATGGCCGTGCGCGAAGGAATCGTCGATTGCTGCGGACCGCAAGCTGCCATTGCGATCAATGACATGTTTGAATCGATGGTCGATAATATTGAATCGATTATGGATGCCGTGAAACTTTCGTCGGCTGCAGGTGAAATTGCTGATAAGGTAGCAGAGCGTTTAATTGAACGAGGTGAGACACTAGGGTTATTGCGTGTCGACGAATTCCAAACTTCAGTGGCTATGGTTAATCGTCAACTGATCACCGAACTTGCCGTCTTGCATGCTTGTGGAAACGCCGAATCCCAAGTGGAACAGCTTGCGAATTTATGGTGCACCGTGGTTCTCGCACAAATGCCGAGTACGAAAGCTGGGCTATTGGCGACTAATGTCAAGGTGCTTCTAGATGTCGTCCACGAACACTTCGGCGAATCGATTGGAAAATCCTTTAAGATATGGATTCTGCAATTAGTAGATGTCGCACGCCGATGCGAAGCGACCGCAAGACTTGCAGAGATCGTTGATGTGGCATCTATCGAGGCGGCTGACTGGGCGATTGAGAACTTGAGCCCGTTTGCCGCTGACAAGCGAGCTTCCTATCGTGACGTGCGTTTAGTGTTGGCCAAGATATTGTCGCTGATTCCCTCTGGCCCTTCCGGAGTTAATGGCGAAGAATTTCGTCGATACATTACGCGATTCCTTTTGCCAAATCTCACATTTAATGTAAATCTACTGCCGCAAGTCTACGATCGAGTTATCCGAGTCATTGAAAGCCATGCTCAGCCAGAGGACGCTCGGCTAGTCCGCGGTTATATCGATGATGCGATGGGTTGTTTCGAGCGGAATGCGAAACTTCGTGGGATTATTAACGACTCGGAAAGACTCGTCATCGGAGCAGTCGAGCGAGGCTATCAAGGTGCGCCTCGGCACGAATCTTTGCAACGCCATGGCATTGCCGCAGGTCGTCGCGATGGTCGCTTTCTACTAGAAAAAATTGTCGAAACAGCTATCGTCGGCGGAGCTAATGCGGAGTGCGCGTTGCATCAGTATTTTAACTTTGAAAATGTGCGTCTTAGCCGTCTCCCTAGTCGTGTCGTGATGGAATTTTTGCGTGGCATGTTAGAACACCTCCGCGAGTATCCTGAGGTTCATGAATTACTAATGGGGCTCGCGCAAGCTTCCCCTGCTTATACAGCCGCAAGTAAGATTAATATGGAAAGCGAGCAATGGGCGAAAAAAGTTTCGCTTCATTCGGTCAATAGTGCACCTGCCTACCGTGATCAAATCGGTGCCACCGGATTGGAAGCATGCAACCGCGATAACGCCGTTATGTTGCGAGGACTGGCAAGACATCTCGTTCTCTCGCCCGTTGACGCTTCGGATTTTAAGCTCTGGTGGAAACGACGTATTGGTAAAAATATTCGAACCAAGCCCGAGACCTTTGATGCAAGTGGATCATGGGAGCGAGTCAATTTTAATGCTGCCATAGAAGTTTTACGCGGTCAGTTGGAATCGGATGAAGCCGACATGGTGGAATCGTATATAAACCAAATGTTCGTTGGTCGGCAAAACAGCGGAACTACCAACCAAAGCACTGGTGGAAAACGAACCGCACGACCGATTCCGATGGCTGGTTCCCAGGTCATTATGTCCTTCGCGGATATCGGAATGTAACTCGAGAAATTCTTAAAGATCTATCTTAGTCCAACGCATGCTCACTGCATGCGGTGAACTAGAAACCAATCTATGCGGCAACTGTATATTATCCCCATCGTTCATACTGCTGCAGACCTGGGATTGCTTGAAGAGCAAGTCGAACAGGTCAAGCAACTTCGTTTCTCTCAGGAAGCTATCGATGAAGGAAAACGCCGTATCGACCATTTCTGGACCGACTTGCGAAGCTCGATCGAAGCTTGGGAATTGAATTACTCGCAATTGTTGGTGTTTCAAGATGCGCTGCCATCAGTGGGCAAACTGCCGATTCGCGTTGGTAACGAGACATCGCTCCAAGACGGTCTTGAGCTTCGTATTTGCCGAGACCTAGCCGGAAAAGGTAGCGCGAATCATCAACTTCTGTTATGGCTAGTCGATCATGGCGCGACGCTGGTTGGTACTGAGTCACCGGAGTTGCTTGTTATGGAATACGAAATTATTCGAAAGTCGTTGTTACAAATGGATGAACAAGCTGGGCTAAAAATCGAAATGGAAACCGAGTTGGCTTCGCTGCTTCATCGTCGTGACCGGTTTATCGCGGAGCGAATTGATGAAACGCTACAAGAAGGGCAATCGGCATTTCTGTTTATTGGGATGTTACATGATGTCGCAAAATGGCTACCAAATGACCTTGCGATCGATTTCCCATTCGGACAACCCAACCGACAACAATTACTCGCAACTGCGATCCGCGAAAAAGACAATTGAAGCGGCTTGGTACAAACCATATGGTACCAGTGTTGACTAGCCAAGAGACTTACCGTACGGCTCGCGCCGTGACGCTTTCGATAATTTCCACACAAAGGAACAATAAAGATGTCATCAGAACCAGAACGAACTCAACAAGAAAAGCTAAACGACATCACGTCGATACTGGGATCTGATGGAATGTTTGGAGGAGTCTCCAAAATCATCCAGCAGCTTGGCCAGTTGGCTGAAAAGGGGGAACACTTCAAACGATCGATGGAAAGCGATTCCGACTCGAATTCAAGTTCTCATTCGCCTGCAAAAAAAATGGCTGGTAGCTTTGATTACTCGGTACGCTTCGGAAGCCTTAACAAGGACGATTCGGTAAATGTCAAACCAGAGCTCACTTCACCCAAAGCAAGCGTCGTCAAAACATCGGCTGCTGGCACTTCGCGAACAAAAGCACCTCTTGAAACGCGCGAAGCCGAAATTGAACTTTTTGAGGAAGATGATCATCTGCTCATCGTTGCAGAAATGCCGGGCGTTTCCGCTGATGGAGTGGAGCTAATTTTTTCCGAAGGTGGCGTTCAGATTAATGGAACGGGAAGAATCTCCAGCTTTACCAAGACGATTGGACTTCCTCGTG
>JANODQ010000250.1:0-4944 GCA_031412775.1 Pirellulaceae bacterium
GTGGAACGAAAGACTAGTATCAAACGCCGCAACACACCTATTCGACGAACACTCACATACGCGAATTCAATTCTATGAAGGTTCAACCGATATGATTTGGTCGCAAAACTATACCCCCATCGGCGATAGTATTCTCCTGTCTTCGCTTGTCGCGTCACTACCAATTGTAACCTTACTTGGGTTGTTGGCTTTTTGGCATGTGCGTGCTCACATAGCGGCACTCGCCGGGTTGCTGGTGGCGATGGTGATTGCGATCTGGGTTTATGGAATGCCTTTAAAACTGGCGCTGGCAGCTGCGGGTTACGGTGCCGCTTTTGGATTGTTCCCGATCGGCTGGATCGTATTGAATGCGTTGTTCATTTATCACATCTCGGTAGATACCGGCGGGTTCAAAGTTTTGCAAAATCAGATGGCAAATCTATCGGACGACCGCCGTATCCAGGCGCTGATGATCGGCTTTAGCTTTGGCGCGTTTTTGGAAGGATTCGCCGGTTTTGGTGCCCCGGTCGCGATCACCAGCGCGTTAATGATCGGGCTTGGATTCCGCCCGCTGGATGCCGCGAAGGTCGCCCTCATCGGAAACACCGCACCCGTTGCGTTTGGCTCGGTTGGCATCCCGATTATCACCTTGGCAAAAGTGACAGGACTTGATGAAGGAGCACTGAGCGCCATGGTCGGGCGGCAATTACCCATCTTTGCGTTGATCGTCCCATTTTGGATGATCGCGGCCTTCGTTGGTTGGCGAGGTATGGTGCGAGTCTGGCCAGCCTGTTTTGTGGGGGGAGCAAGCTTCGCAATCGTTCAGTTCTTAGTAAGCAACTTTCATGGTCCGCACCTGGTGGATGCCGCTGCGGGACTCAGTTCTATTGTCGCTCTCGTTCTCTTTTTACGAATTTGGAAACCTAGCGATGTGCAGACGAATTTAGCGAGCGATCAGACCTTTCCAGGTGCGACCACTACGGTAAAGATATCCAGCGGTTCAGAGAATCTTCGTGCTTGGTTACCGTGGGTGCTGTTAACGGTTTTCGTTGCTGCATCGGGCGTGACGCCGATCAAGAACGCCCTTAACGAGACCTTCTCGCCTAAGTTCTCTGTTCCGTCACTACATCTTGGCGTTCAAAAGATTCCACCGGCGTCGCTTGAACCAGAGCCGGAACCCGCGCAATTCACCTTTAATTTATTCTCGGCAACCGGAACTGCTCTACTGATTGCGGGCGTTGTTTCTGGGCTTATTCTCGGGCTAAAACCTCGCAACCTCCTAGATACCTACGGCCGCACTATCAGACGGGTCAGCGTGTCGCTGCTAACGATCTCCGTGATGCTTGCACTTGGCTTCACAACACGCTACAGCGGCACTGATACGACCATGGGACTGGCGTTTGCTTCCACCGGTGTACTATTTCCCTTCTTCTCGCCTTTGCTTGGATGGCTAGGTGTAGCGCTAACGGGCAGCGATACTTCGTCTAACGTGTTGTTCGGTAACTTGCAGAAAGTCACCGCGCAGCAACTCGATATCTCGCCGATCCTTACCGCTGCGTCGAATAGCTCCGGTGGCGTCATGGGCAAGATGATTGACGCCCAAAGCATCGTAGTCGCGGGCGTCGCTACGGGCGGGCAGAACGACAGCCCTGACGTAGGAACTATTTTACGCGCGGTATTTTGGCACAGCGTCGCATTAGCAGTGCTCGTGGGTATCTTTGTCATGCTTCAGGCATACGTCTTCCCATGGATGATTGTTGAGCCACCATCGCTAGGTCCGAAGGGACGCTAGATCCGCAGGAACACCCCTACAACTGTTTGGCGCAACGGTTGCGGATTGGGCATATGGCTATCCGTGAGTTTTTGAGAATTTGCTTGAGTGATTGAGATTGTGAGCGGACACTACTCTAGCAAGGAGCACACGAATTGGAACTTTCTGACATTATCGAGCGTTATCGCGGGCCACTCATCGGGCTTATCGCCTCGTGGGGCGCGACCTTCAACGATGCTGTCGAAATTGCTCAGGACAGTTTTGCCGATGCTTATCTCAATCGCATTTCCTGTCGAGGCAACTGGGAAGACCCACAAGTCTTTGCTGCTTGGTTGCGAGGAATCGCTCGTAATAAGTTTCGTAATGATTTTCGAAGCCGAAAGCGGCGTGAGAAGCGAGTAACGATCGTTCCAGCTTCAGAATTAGAAGCGACTGTTTTCGCTTCGACACCGCTAGTCGACGAGCGCCTGGAACGTTTACGCGACGCGATCGATTCCTTACCAGATAAATGGAAGCAGGTAGTGATGATGCACTACTTGGAAGTAACTTCTGTGAAGGAGGTGGCTGCTATGTTATCAGTATCACCGAAGACGGTCGAAGGACGGCTCTATCAGGCTAGACGTGAACTGAAGCGAATTATGGTTGAGCAATCGACTTCAGGAGGATTGAAATCGGATTCATCGACAACGGGTACATCGATTTCTGGAATTGGGAAAGCTCTTTTGCTGTTATAGGGAGAATTCACATGAACGATTTAATCGACGAACAAGAATTGCGCGATGCGATGCAACCTTTGCGAACCGATCCACTTGCATTTGAAGCGGGCGTGCGAAGAAAGCTGAAAGCAATAACTCTGCAGAAAACAGAGTCAACGATAAGGTTTAATGATTCTCCATGGTTACAAGTAGCCGCCTCGATGGTGCCGCTATCGTTACTGACCAAGACCACTGGTAGCAGTGTGATTGTTCCCTTAGGAAAAGCTTCCTTAGGTTACAAACTTGTTGGCTACGCGGCGTTACCAGTATTAAGTATTTTGGTGATGTTTGGCGCGACGCTGCTGGCAGTATTTCGCATTCGCAAGGCCCAACTAAGCCCACAATCAGATTCTCCTGATTCGGCGCAACAACAATCAGCCATCCTTATCAAATGGTGGACTGGCATGGGGTTGATTCCAACTGGATTAAGCTTTATTGCGCTCGTATTTTTCTTGATGGGTTACCCGTTTCCGGTATTCATCTTTTTCGCCGTATCGGGCATCGCGATGGTCACCCTAATAAGTCGGCTGGGGCACGCGGGATTACTTGATCGTCAAACAGTCGGAGGCGTTTTAGTATCAAGCTTGATGAGCATGGCAAGTATTAGTCATATCTACATCATCTTTAACTCTGGATGCTATTTATTGGACCAACAACTCGTCATGATGATTCTGTGGTTGGCCGCCATCTTCCTTGGCATCCTTATAACATTTGACAAACGGCTAGGATTGCATATCGTAGCAATGATGACGGTGCAGATTTTTGCTGCTGTACTTGTGTTTGGTTTCTTCGGGCAGTCAATCTGGAATCCGATGAATACCGAAAGGATGAAACACTATGTCGAGTCCTTTGACAGAGCAAGATTTTCATCATCGACTTGGCGAAGTTGGGCCGTACCCACAGTATGGTTACAAGAATCCGGAGTAAAGCTTAACCTTTCAAAACCACGAGGATTGCTGGAATCGGAAATTGCCGGCAAGCAGAATTCATTCATTTTGGGAGTAGCAAGTCGGACGGGACTACTCGAGCCCGATGACTTTTCGCGTATTCGTGATCCCTTTCATCGAAGGGAACGGTTGCTGGATAGGTATGCTCGCGACCAGTCGATCTCGTCGATAGAACAAGTTGAGTTTGCGATCCGCGAACTGGTGAGGCTGAACCAATGGAACGCGGGCGAACTGGACCTCCTGGAATCACGTCTGTTAGCAACAATACGAGACGCCATGGCCAGCAAGTATGGCGGCTTAGACGAAGCTCTCATCGCTACTGAGTCCTTGCAAGCTATCGGCCGTCCGTGCAACGATGATCCATCTATCCGGCAGCAAATGCAGCAAACCATCGTCGCGATGCAGCGCACAAGATTCCAGTTAGGTGGACGCAATGGTGGGTTTGCAAAGTATCATTCATCGCCGCAAAGCGATCTCCTCTCGACGTCAACCGCGATCGAATTGATGGAATACTACGGTGTTTCGTCTGAGCTTAACCTGATAGCCATTCGCAGCTTTCTTCGCCCTGAGATGATCGATTCCTTTAGATCCGATCTAGCAGCAGTGAGAGTAGCAACAAAAATGCGATTTGAAAACCTACCTCAAGTCCCGCCGCTAACGTTTTCGGACTATGTTCGGCACGAACCTTCGATCCTCATGGCACTCGTCTTCGCCGCACTCTGCTTCTTTGCAACACTGGGCTGCCCGTATCGACCGCAGATTGAATCGATCGCAAAGCCAACTTTCAAAGCAACTAGTGTATAGAAGCTGATTTTCAAAACTCTTTCGGGGAACGCCAACGCGTTTTACTTTCGACCGCCATCGATGGAGCGATATGGATCGACCAAGAGTGCGAGTACTGCCGATGGGTGAGTAGGAAGACAAGGCCGCGATGTGGTGTTTGTGTGATCATACTGGTCAATAAATCCTTGCCCGCGGATAGGGCGGATTCACTCGAACTGTACTGATCATGACAGATAAGTTCATCAACAAGGTCCGCCCCGCATATATTCGCGCTCATTCGCGTTATTCGCTGGCAAAAGGAATTGGAATCCCGCAGCCGCGTTCCTCAATCCGCACCGATACAAATCCGTGTGGTCCGTGTCCCAACTACGACTGACTTATAGGTCGACGGTAAAGGGAACTTAACGAAGTCCATTTCTCAGGCTTTTGGTTTAAGTTCTTGAATTTCGTAAAGTCGTTGGTGATAGCAGTGGCGACTGCTGCCGATTAGTAAGGGGTCATCAGTTTTACAAATTGTGCAAGTTAACGGATAGCCGATAGGACCGGTTGCTTTGCGGCAACCGGAACTATCGCTTGACGGCTAATTGCACATACTGGATCAATGGCTACCACTGCTGATTAGGTTCTCTCACTAGATTTTCCTGACTAAACGATCTAGAATGATATTATGGGGTCTATTAGTTGCTCCCCTTCCCGCCAACATCGATTC
>JANODQ010000251.1:0-5136 GCA_031412775.1 Pirellulaceae bacterium
AGATCGAAGTTATTCGTAAATGGATCGATGCAGGCGCTATCAATGACTCGACCGCGATGCCGTCTTACTCGACCAACAATCCACCGGTCTACGTTCAAGCACCGGTCGTTGCTTCGATTGACTTTTCGCCTGACGGAAAGAGTCTGGCGGTCGCTGGACTACATGAAGCGATCATTTATAAAACTTCGGATTGGCAAACCAATCAACGACTTATTGGTATTAGCCCACGGATTGAAACTGTTCGATATTCACCAGATGGAAAGCTTTTAGCGGTTTCTGGCGGACAACCTGGCATCAGTGGTGAGATTCAGTTGTGGAACGCCGTGGATGGTACTCTTGTGAGGAGTCAGTCAGTTGGAAGCGATACTGTTTTTGGCTTGAACTGGTCTCCCGATTCACAATTAGTATCGGTTGGGCTTACCGATAACACAGTCAGGGCCTTCGACGCTTCGACTGGGGAACAAAAACTCTTTCAACGAGCGCACGAAGATTGGCCGAGAGCAACTGTTTTTTCAGTCGACGGTAAGCATCTCCTCTCTGGCGGTCGTGACATGTCGGTGAAGCTTACCGAGCTTGAGACAGAACGATTTATTGATAACGTGACTTCGATAACTCCAGGTGCACTTCGCGGTGGTATTCAAGCACTGGCACGTCATCCTGAACGAAATGAAATTTTAGTTGGTGGAGCAGATGGGATTCCGCGTGTCTATCGTGTGTTCCGCGAAACGGCGCGCGTGATTGGCGATGATTCAAATCTCATTCGTCAACTTGACGCTCTGCCTGGACGCATTTTTGCGGTAGCGATAAGCCCCAACGGCCAACAATTGGCGGCTGCGGCAGTCCTCGACGGGAAAAGCGAAATCCGAGTTTGGGACTACGATTTCTCGGGCGTTTTGCCCGACGAGATTAAAGTCATCAGCGCTAAGCGATCGCAGTCACGTAGCGAAAAAGAAGTCGAAAAGCTCATTGCGTATTTGTCTGCAAAGCCCAAAGAGCTTGCAAAGATCAAAATTGATAGTTCCGCGATTTACTCAATCGCGTTCGATCATCAAGGCCACTTGGCGGCCTCGGGCTCCGATGGACGAGTACGTGTATGGACTGTCGAAGATCAAAAAGAAATCGCGAACTTCGAGGTAGCTCCAACCAAATCTGCGACTGCCCCTGAAACGGTAAGCGTTTATTCAGTAACACAGGCCAATACACCAAATCCAATCAGCAACACTGCAGATCAGAAATCTACCGAAAGCGATAAAGTATCTGGGTCTAGCGTATCCACATCGGAAATCGCGATTAAAACTGATCCTGCGAAGATAGTTCGAATCGTGGTCGAGCCTTCCGAAATTCAACTAGCACGATGGAATGATTCAACTCAAATTCTGGTGACAGCGCATACGAGCGATCATCGCTTAGTCGACGTAACCGATCAGGTAAGTTACAAGGTGAACGAGCCTCATGTTGTGTCCGTTTCAAAGCGAGGTTGGGTGCAGCCATCTGAAACCGGATCGGCAAAAATTTCAATTGAAATCGGGCCCCACTCGCAGACGATAATGACTACCGTAGCTCCAAGCAACAAGGACGAAGTTGACTTTATTCGAGACGTCAATCCGATTCTTTCTCGAGTTGGTTGCAATCAGGGAACTTGCCACGGGGCACAAGCTGGAAAGGGTGGCTTCAAGCTATCGCTTCGCGGCTACGATCCAATTTATGATATTCGCGCTCTGACAGATGATCTGGCCGGAAGACGATTTAATCCGGCATCGCCTCGAGATAGCCTTATGATGACCAAACCACTTGGGTTAGTGCCTCATGCTGGGGGACAGGTGCTGAGAGATGACGAAGTACGGACACGGGTCGTGCGAGCGTGGATCGCTGGCGGTGCACGTCTCGATATGACAACGCCTCGAGTTACAAAGATCGAAGTCTTTCCGTTCAATCCTGTGGTTGAGGAAATCGGTTCTAACCAAACGATAAGAGTCGTGGCGACTTACGCAAATGGAACGACTCGCGACGTCACCCGCGAATCCTTTGTCGAAAGCGGTAACACTGAAGTAGCAACTATCAAAGAGGGGGAGAGAGTCTTGGCGGTAAGACGCGGTGAAGCTCCTATTCTCGCTCGCTATGAAGGAGCATACGCTGCAACCACATTGACAGTGATGGGGAATCGTGAGGGATTTACTTGGTCAGAGCCGGATTTGGAAAGCCCTATTGATCAACTGGTTGCCGACAAATGGAAGCGGATGAAAATCAATCCATCCGAACTCTGTAATGACACGGATTTTTTGCGACGTCTTCATCTTGACTTGACCGGACTGCCTCCAACATCGGAACAAGTACGAGCCTTCTTAGAAGATGCTTCACCGACAAAAGATAAACGAAAGCGCGTCGTTGAAGAGTTGCTCGGCAGCCAAGCTTTCAACATTCACTGGACTAATAAATGGTCAGACTTGTTGATGGTTAATTCGAAGTTTTTGGGTAAGGATGGCGCTAAGCAATTCCGAGAATGGATTCTTGAAAGTGTGTCATCAAACAAGCCCTACGATAAATTTGTTTATGAAGTTCTAACCGCAAGTGGTTCGAATCGGGTGAACCCTCCTGCTTCCTATTATAAAACACTTCGAACCCCCGAAGATCTCGTAGAAAACACAACGCAACTGTTTCTTGGTGTGCGTTTTAACTGTAACAAGTGCCATGACCATCCGTTCGAGCGTTGGACACAAGACCAGTACTATGAAACAGCTTCTTACTTTTCACAGGTCTCTCTGAAGAAAGATCCTGAGTCGGGCGAACGGGCAATCGCTGGTACGGCAGTCGAAGGAGCAAAGCCGCTTTATGAAGAGGTGTCCGATTCGAGTGCTGGTGAAATGAAACATCAGAAGACAAACGCAGTTGTTGAACCGAAGTTCCCTTTCAATTGCGACTACGCGCAACCATCGGATAAGTCGAGAAGAGCGGACTTCGCAGCTTGGCTAACCAGTCGTAACAACCAATACTTTGCACGCAGCTATGTAAATCGGATGTGGGGTTATTTGCTTGGTAAAGGACTGATTGAGCCCATCGATGATATCCGCGCTGGTAACCCGGCTAGTATTCCCGAGTTGCTCATGCATCTCGAGAAGGAGTTCATCGAAAGTAATTTTGATGTACGTCAACTGATTCGTTCGATTTGCAATTCGAGGGTCTATCAACTCTCCTTCGAAGCCAATCGTTGGAATAGCGATGACCAGAGAAACTACTCACACGCAATGCCTCGTCGTTTGCCTGCCGAGGTGCTCTTTGACGCGATTCATCAAGTGACAGGATCACCGTCGAGTATTCCAGGATTAGATCCGGGGACTAGATCCGCTTCGTTAGCAGATGCTCAAGATGGATTGCCGGACGGGTTCTTGAATAATCTTGGCCGACCAGCACGTGAAAGTGTGTGCGAGTGCGAACGTTCAAACGAATTGCGACTTGGTTCCGTGATGGCTCTTGTCAGCGGACCGACTCTTGGTGCCGCATTGTCTAACAACAAAAATTCGATCCAAGAGCTCGCTCGAAATTCAGCCGACGATGCGAAGCTTATTGACGAGCTTTTTCTTCGTATTTTGAATCGTCATGCGACAGTGGCTGAATCGGAAGCGGCCTCGACGGTATTCAAAGAGATTCAGACCGATCATGAAGGTCTAGTCGCAAAGCTAACTGAGAAGGAAGCTTGGTGGGCGGAGGAAAAGCCGAAGCTGGAAGCCGCCGCAAAGATTGAAAAGAGCGAAGTCGAGCAGCAGTTGTTGGCTCGCGAAACGGAAATCAAGCCAGCACGTGAAGCCGACGAAAAGGCGAGGCTGGAGCGACTAAGTGTTGCGACGCAAGCGGTCGAAGCGTTTGAAAAAGTGCTACCGGCTAAGTTCGAGGCGTTCCTGAAGGAAAAAATGAACAAGACTCTTTGGCATCTGTTGCCGTCGATTTCCGCGAAAGGATCCGCCGGAACAACTCTTACCCAACAAACAGATCGGTCGATTACTGCAAAAGGAAAGGGGGCGAAAGGTGTCTACAAAATCGATACCATGGCCCCACGTAGCCCAATTACCGCAGTCCGATTGGAGGCTCTTCCTGCAAACGATCTCCCCGCAAAAGGTCCTGGGTTATCTTCCAATGGAAATTTTGTGGTGACCGAACTTGAACTGTATGTTGTGCAAACCGAAAAGCCTGAAGTGATGCGAAAGCTGAAGTTCACGAAAGGCTTTACTGACTATGATCAAGCGAGCTTCTCTCCGGAAGCGGCTATCAACGATAACACTACCGAACAAGGTGGTTGGGCGGTCGCCGGAGCGGGTGGAGTCGAACATTGGGCGGTTTTTGAATTGGCTTCTCCGTTAGAATTGAAGCCAGGTGAGCACTTGCAATGGCAAATTCATCAACAACACAATGGTGACAAGCTCCGACTAGGCCATTTCCGGTTGGCTGTGTCTGACGAGCCAGCGGAAGCTTCGTTAGGCCTTTCCGAGTCGCTCGCACACTTGGCGAATACTCCTAAAGGACAAAGAACGAAAGAGGCGACTGAATCTGGCCTATTGTATTTCAAGACATCCTCGCCCGAGCTGCAAAAGTTGAGTGCAGCTCTAGCCAAAGAGAAACAAAAGCTGCCCGAAGATGAATTGGTCGTCAAGCTTCGTGGGCGAATTGAAAAGCTTTCAAAGCCGATTGTGGACGATTCCAAATTGGTAAGCTTACGAGCAGACGTAAAGGAAAGCGAATCACAAACTCAGCACGCAAAAGTTACGGCGGCTGAAGACATAAGCTGGGCATTAATTAACACCCCTGCGTTTTTGTACAACCACTAACATTTCAGTTTCTGAATTATTGATTTTCAACAATCACTCAACAGTCCAACACTTAACAGTCCAAGAAGAGGTGAAGCGATGTGGCGAATAATTGGTGCACCGGGCAAAGACAATTGCGACGCGGGTGTTCAAATCTCTCGGAGGGATGTCCTTCGCGTTGGCGGCACAGGGATTGCCGGACTGAGCCTCGGCAACTTGCTTCAACTTCAGGCGGCACAAGCTTCTACGACTGGTGGAGGCCCCGGATGGAATAAAGCGAAGCGATTGGTTCTTGTCTACTTACAAGGCGGACCAAGCCATATCGATCTTTGGGACCCAA
>JANODQ010000252.1:0-2609 GCA_031412775.1 Pirellulaceae bacterium
ATGTGGCT
Source organism: Pirellulaceae bacterium (assembly GCA_031412775.1). GTDB lineage: Bacteria > Planctomycetota > Planctomycetia > Pirellulales > Pirellulaceae > JAIYDQ01. The sequence goes on from JANODQ010000252.1 coordinate 9, forward strand.
GTCGTAATGGGTTCCCCCGACGATCTGTTCTAAATTCGGAAGTTCAATTCGACTCTGACTCCCAGTTGCACGAAGCGTTCGAGTCTGATTGTTGGCTGAAGAACTATGTGTATAGGATCGCACATTCGGTAACGATATAAGTCCTCCGTCAGCAGCAAGTAAGTTCGCGCCATCAATGTATGTGGACGATTGGGCGACGAACGTGGAACCGGGACCAGAAACTACCAGGGTGCTTCCAGCATCGAGTATGAAATCACGAGAAACAAAACTCGCTTGACTAAGATTTAGTCCACCTCCATTTACTACCTCAATAGACGAATTTGCCGATAAGCTAAGCAAGGAAACACTTTGCGACACTTTGATTCTAGAACCAACAGAGTTTATCTCTGCATCGTCGTTGTTTCCGGGAACACTATCCCCTTGCCAGTTGAGTCGATCATGCCAAGAGGTGCCGTCCCCGCCGCCATCCCAGATGACTCTGGCGAGCATTTGTCGCTGCTCGAGTTTCTCGATTTGAAGTTGTCGTTGCTTTGACTTGATTCGTTGAACGCTACGGGAAGAACCTGACCTTGGGCGCTTAATCATCTCGATGTCCGAACATGCGGGTAGAATTTTGGATCCCCCCTCGATGCCTGTCCCGAGGAGTCCGCCCCTATTAAAACCTGTGAGAGTGCACAACTCAAGCAGTTTACATTGATTCCCGTAATATCGGCGACATAGAGATTTGAAGGAAAATGGGTCGAATGAGCCGCTATAAGCATTTATTTCGACTAATCCCGTCGCAACGCGACGATATCAGAAAAGTAAAGAAATACTTTGGAAATACGCTCGATTGCTTCTGGCCCATTCGTGGCCCTAAGCGCGATGAGCGATCGCCCTTGCTGAGACGCAAAAATGACTCGACGCCAAAAATCTAACCGATTGCAGAATTTCAACACGATCGTCGCCCTCATGATGATCTTTTCGATTGCAATTCCGGGCGGTCGGATGCGTGCCGATGAAAATGAAAAATGGCTCGTTGAGTCGGAACTTCTCCTAGGATGGATTCGCGGTTCAGGCGCGCCGCCGTTAGTCACGACCAGCGCCGCCACCGTTCCGAGAAATGAAGCCGGCGTTCTGACAAATCCTACCACCTCAAGCATTTTTGGTGATGGACTTGTTGATACTGGGCATCGTGTTGGGACAAGATTTCGTTTGCAACGAAATCTAGGGTCGGAGGGCGATTATGGAAGCTACTTCAGTGGAATGTATCTTGATAACGGCAGCGACCCCGCTGTTTTTAGTTCGGATGCATCGGGATTGCCTGTCTTAGGACGGCCCTTCTTTAACTCAAATACACAGGCTCAAGATGCGCAGCTTGTCTCGTATCCCGACGCACTCGTCGGTCAGGTCTCCGTCAGTACTGCAAGCGAACTCTACTTAGGTGAACTGGGAATCTCGCGTGCCATCCTCCGAGATAAGGAGTTTAGTTTTGACGTGAATACTGGTTACCGTTATCTATCCTTCCGAGACGGACTCAATGTTCGGGAAGATCTCCGCTCAATTGATCTGGGAGGTGTCATACCACTCGATACGACTTTCGTTGTACAAGATTCATTTGCCACAATGAATCAGTTCAACGGAGGATTGCTGGGCGGAACGCTAAAAGCACATGCCAAGAACTGGGACCTCGGGCTCTACACGAGCGTATCCTTAGGTGGACTTTCAAGAAGGCTAAGAACGAGCGGATCAACCGATGTGACGATCCCAGGCCAACCCACCGATTCGAATGCCGGTGGATTGCTTGCCCTGCCAACCAACATAGGTTCTTATCAATCGACTAAATTCGTGGCCATTCCAGAACTCCGACTGTTCGCGAATCGCTTGGTAACCAAAAGATTATCACTCAACTTTGGATACACTTTCCTTTTGGTACCTAATACCTGGCGAGCAGCAGAGCAAGTGGACTATACCGTTAACCAATCACAAATTGGTGGTAACACATTGTCCGGGCTATCCCGACCAACGTTTCAAGGTGCTACCAGCGACATGTGGATTCAGGCCCTATCACTCGGTCTAGGATATAGATGGTAACGGATTCTTCACTGCATCCGCGTCTTATCGAAAAGTACGGTTAGAGTTCGGTATCGGAGGCATCTCAGGCCGCGACAGCCCTGATTTTTTGTCGATTGCAAGATAGATTGCCTTCTAGGCAAACACCGCGAGAGCCGCGTCACCAAATCAAAGATGCGGGATGTTTCATCTGCCGTTGCGATTTGGGCATTTCAGGGTTTTAGCTTCTCTTTGCAATAGTATTGAACCTTTTCGTACATAGTAACCCTTGTGATTTGTTCAACGAGATCACCACAGCCGTTGCCCAGGTGAATGCGCGTCACAATATCATCTTCTACGACATATTGAATCTTGAGCGATTGTATCGAGTCGATCATCGCTACGAATCATCTCAGTTTTTCGGAAAGTCGATTCTCGAAGCTTTCTTGCAGGAACCCATCGATCTCTTCCTTATTAGCTTGAAGATTTTCGAGAGATCTCCCGTGAGTCCCGCTTATGATCAGGCGATGGGCCGCACGATCGAGGTTCAATACCTTTAAGGGTTTCAAT
>JANODQ010000253.1:0-3164 GCA_031412775.1 Pirellulaceae bacterium
GCAGTTCTCAATCCCGCAGTTCTCAATCCCGCAGTTCAGCCCCAGCTTCAGACGTCGATTCCTGTTGGCTTGAACTTCTTAAACAAGCATGTTCGGGCCTTCCGTATCACAAGCTGGATATGAGTCTCGATTGTGATGCAGATTTGCTCAGAGATTTGGAGTCAAGCTACCGGAGGATGTATCCGAAAATTAACGAGCAACTGATGCTCCGTGCGAGACCCATCCAAGAGAGTTGGACGGGATTTGGGCGGGGGCTGATGGCGCATATGAAGCGTCTGACGCAACCGGACTGGATCGTGCGCGATGCAACGGTCATTCTCGTGCAGCCAATTCTCGGTGGAGACGGTATCGCGTTCCCCAATTCGAAGATGTTCCTTATGGAGGCGATGCTCACGAACGCTTCTCCTGAGATTCCCGAAGTACTGCGTGTTGCTTGGCTGGCAAGTCAAATGGGTGCAGACAAACTCAATAGTGACAGACTTGCCGAAACCACAGACTCCACGTCACTTCAGCAATCGCGTTCATTGGCCATCGCGATGATGATGTCGACTCTTGGCGCTGGCGAGGTTATGGAGTTGTGCCGATGCGATGAAGCAACCGCCGCGAAAGCATTAAAACTTTGGAGGATTGATGTCGCAGAATCTAGCCATGATGCTGACTATGAATCGATAGCCAAGACAGCTATCACTTGGTGGGAAACTTATCTGCAAACGCGTCCGGAAATCGGAGTCAGTCTAAATGCGCTGAACAAAATGTTCCAGCAACACGAAGATTGACATGTCCCGCACACCCCTGAAGCGGGCTGATGAAAAGAGCATTTTTCCTGAGCCGTAGGCGCTTGCCTCGGGTGTGGATTGTCCATCAGATAGAAGCTTGGTACCTGCGTCACCCGTGGCTAGCGCCATCGGCTTAGGTTTCTTCAGCGAGCCCCTGAAGGTAGTTAGCGATAAAGCTGTTTCGCTTCGATGTAGGCACTCACTGCCGGTGGGACTAGATAGCGAATTGTTTTGCCGGACGCGATTCGATTTCGGATGTCTCGGCTACTGATTTCCATTTGCGGCATATGAATCTGGTTGTTCTTAATGTTAGCGATTGTGTCCAAATCGCAGTAGGGTTCAAGAACTCTCCAGTCTAGATCCGGACTACCGCCACGCGCGACGACTGCCATCGAAGCCAATCGAAGGATCTCCTTGGGCGACTTCCATCGCGGGAAGTCCGCAAGCGAGTCGCCGCCAATCAATAAAAACCACTCGACCTCTTGTGACGAGGAAGACTCTGGTGCATCGTCTTGTTTTATTTTTTCTGAGGTGATCTCCTTGAGCGTATCAATCGTGTAGCTAATGCCGCCTCGGTGGATCTCACGCTCGTCCACCACGAATTGAGGATGCCCGCCGATTGCAAGTCTGATCATTTCAACTCGAGCCTTCGCATCTGTCGGACGCAACTCTTGCTTGAGCGGCGACTGGGCAGCAGGCAGAAACAAAACGCGATCCAATCGCAACTGCTCCCGGGCCGTCTCGGCAATCATTAGATGCCCAACATGGATCGGATCAAAAGAGCCACCGTAAATCCCAATTCGCATCGATACTTATTCACTTTCGCTTTTTGTCGTTTGGCCTGCAAAACTCACTCAATGCAAATAACTTATCACGGTTTTCATTCTAGTGCTTCGTCCAAATGAAAAGCGAGAGTTTCTTATCGTGTTTCTAGCGCACCAAACCTGTTGCGAAACGTGGGCACGAGGCCCAGTTTCGCTCCATGCGCGCACAGATGCGACTTTCATCGCTGCGCAGTCCGTTACGGGTGCAGTTGAATCAGACTTGCCCTGATTGAACAGGAAGCATGAAATAGCTAAGCTTGCTTTGCGAAGTAGTTACGTTTTCGCCTTTTCTGTATTTGGAAGTCGAGATGGGATACCTTATAAAACGAATTGTACTTCAGTGGATTCTGACGTTTTCAGTCTTGATGATGAGCGGAGTTTTGTTGACGAGTACTGGGTGTCGCGAAAAAAGCGTTCCTAATGTGGATCGCCCTTTGCCTGTACGTGCCACCACAGTGACCGTTGGGCCACATATTCGAAGAGCGTCACTGACTGGCGAGTTTCGCGCTCGTTATCAAAGCGATCTTGCGTTCCGTTTGGGTGGTCGGATTGCTTCCAGGAATGTTGACGTTGGTGATCATGTCGCTGCCGGAGATGTTCTTGCTGTTTTAGATACGCAAGAACAAAAGGCAGACATCGAAGCTGCTAAAGCAACTTTGCGATCGGCCGAAGCAACTTTGAAGCAGGCTTCCTCCAACGTGAGCCGTATTGAACGATTGGTCACGACCCAGGCGGCATCTCAACAAGAGTTTGATGACGCCCAAGCGGCCTTCCTGACAGCGCAGGGATCGGTTGATATTGGAAAATCGAACATCCGCACCGCCGAAGGACGGTTGGCGTATACCGAAATCAGAGCCGAAGCGCCTGGGATCATCATCGCACGACTTGCCGAAGCGGGTCAGGTTGTGAATGCTGCACAGACTGTATTTACACTTGCGTATGACGGCGAGCGTGAAGCAGTTTTTGATGTGTTTCAAACGCACGTTGCGGAGAAGCCAGTGGATGGCCAGATCGAGATTATCCTTGTTTCGAAGCCATCAGTTCAAACACTTGGAATTGTTCGCGAGATTGCACCGGCGATTGATGAAACTAATGGAACGGTCCGTGTCAAAGTAAGTATTAGTTCGCCTCCTCCACAAATGTCGCTCGGCTCGCCAGTAATTGGCGTTGCGAGATTCCCGTCTCGCGATTTGGTAGAGCTTCCCTGGACTGCGATGTCGCGACAGGGAGCTGAGCCTGCGGTTTGGGTGATCGATCCCGTTACGAAGACGGCGTCCTCGCGAGTCGTCACGGTAGAAAGATTTGTTTCTGGGAAAATCTTGATCGGTGGTGGGCTTTCAACCGGTGATGTTGTCGTTACGGACGGTGTCCAGCTCATTCGCCCCGGGCAACGCGTCACTGCCATCATGGGAGAAGTTGAATGATTAGCGAGTATCGAACTTGGGATTGGCCGCGAGTGGGTGAATCGAAAGATTCATTTTGGAAGCTTGTGCCAGCAGTGTTTTTACTTTTCGTTTTAGGTGGCTGTCACAAGTCAAAGCCGCATCATGCAGAGCGACACCAC
>JANODQ010000254.1:0-6030 GCA_031412775.1 Pirellulaceae bacterium
TCGGAACCTGTCAAGATGCCGATTGGGTAAGAAACGGCTGCTGCTCGAACTAAGCAGCAATCGTTGCTTGTCGAGTCAAATTTGTTGATGGGAAGAAAGTTATCCAGCCGCATTACGGAAATAGTTTCTTGCTTTAGCTGGCAGTATTCTTTTTGACCGATCATCCGTAAATCATTTGGAGTGATCCGTTCAATAATCGCAACCAGTTCTAGCGGTATCGCGAAGTATTCGTTTGCTGCATAACTAAAGACGAGCATCTTTTGGCTAACGCGTTGCTTCGTCGACGGGCTGCTCAACGTGTTATTTGAGTTGGCTTGTTGTGTTGCTTCGAGCGACGAACTTTCTGTAAATCGTAGGTTGAGCCGCTGAACAAGTCCGTTGATATCTAAGATTAGCGCTACTGCACCGGTGCCAAGGACCGTATGCCCGGAGTAAACAGCACAGTTTTGAATAAGTTTTGGAGTGCTGCGAACGATGATTTCCTGAACACCCACGACGCTGTTGACAACTGCACCGAAAAGATACTTCCTGTATTGGAATACAACTAAGCAATTTTCAACATCAGGTGAATTGGAAGCGTTTGCATTGGAAGTAGAAGCAATCACATTCGCACCAACGTGCGATGCTGCCACGCAATCGGTTTGATTGAGAGATAATGCATCCGAGAGGTCGACAATCGCGACTAGGTTGTCTCGTAATTGAAATACTCTTTGCCCATCGACTTGGACTATTGAGGCTTTGGCGCGCGCATCATATCGAATGATTTCGCTGATGGCTGTTTCAGGAATGGCGAACTGCTCATTATTGAGCTCGACGACCAAGGCTTTTGTCAGTGATGAAGAAACTAAAGCCTTCGCCAGAGGCAGAATCGCAGCAAAGGTCGACCCTTCACCCACGCGTGTCTGAACATCAATCATGCCACCGACACTTTCGATGTTGTTTCGGACGACGTCCATTCCGACACCACGCCCGGAGACGTCGGTGGCTTGATCTTTAGTTGAAAATCCTGCACGAAAGATCAGCATGACCTTGTCATGTTCTGTCATCGAAGCAGCTTCGTCCTTCGTGATAACTCCCTTGCTGACAGCTTTTTCGCAAACGCGATTGGCGCAAATCCCACGCCCGTCATCTTGAACCTCAAGAATGATCTCACCGCTTTGAATGTAAGATCGAAGGTAGACATTCCCTTGCCTATTCTTGCCCGCAGCTTCTCGTTCCGCAGGTGTTTCCAAGGCATGGTCCATGCAGTTACGAATCAGGTGTGTCAACGGATCGGCGAAGCTTTCTAAGATGCTGCGATCCAGTTCCAATTCACCGCCTTCGATGTGAAGCGCGACTTCTTTATCTAGCTGCCGAGCAAGATCGCGTACAACGCGTCGGTAGCGTTCGAACAGCGAACCCGTTGTCTGCATCCGCGTTTCGATCACCGTCTCATGAACACCCGAGATCGCTTGCGAAAGGGTTCTAAATGCGGTGTTTCCACTAAAGTTGTACTCATTCATCAACTGATTTCGAGCCATCACCATCGTTCCAGTCCACTCGAGCAACTCGTGCAGGATATGAACCGGAACACGCATGGTTTGATCGTTCGCCGACCCTTTTGCCGCCGCCGTGGTTGCTTCTGATTTCTTGTTCTCAGAATTCGAAGCGGCAGGAGCAGTTGATGCAGGCTTTGCGGGAACGACTGACTTAGGCGTGCTTGGAAGCGTAGCCGACGGATTAGGTGCGGCCGGTTTGCTTGCGGATGGGCTGGGTTTGGCTGCGGGGACGGGTGTAGTAGTTTGAGCGGCGGTTGGCGTCGGAGCTGCCGCGCACGCTGGTGGTGTCACACCTTGATTCTTCTGAAGCTTGAGTAACTTGATGCTTGAAGGATCCAAATGAAAATGTTCCGTAAGCATTTCTGTTTCTAAAACGGTTTCAAAATGCAGTGTGCAGAAACCGGTTGTGGTCTTGTCAATCGCGGCCAAAGGAATTGTTGAGTGAAGGATTTTCCCGACGCTCGACAGTCCGACGACAACGCCTTCCTTGAGGTCAACTATGCCGTGTAATTTTTCTAGGTTGACTAAGATTTCATAAACAAAAAAGCGACCGTTCCATGCGTTGGTCACCAGCGTGATCACGTCATCGCTGGCAGGAACATTTTTTGATGGCGACCCATCTAAGGAAGTCTGGAGCTTGGCAAGAATGGCGGTCGTATCAAAATTTGTTCCTAATGCTTCTGTTGAGAGCATTGAAATCAACACATCGACGGCACCTAGAATTGAATCGGTGACTTGTGAAGTTGGAGTCATCTCGTTAGTACGAATGCGATCAAGAATCGCTTCGGCTAAATGACTTACTCGAACAAGATTTTCGAGCTTAAGCTGGCCACCGTTCCCTTTGATTGTGTGAATCGCTCGGAAGATCCGATTGACCAACGCCGAGTCGCTTCCGCCGTCAGATTCCAGGGCCAATAGATCCTGTTCGATATCACGTAGCCCCTGTAGCCCTTCCGTAACAAAGTCTTGCACCAGTTCAAGATCGTCAGCTGACACCACATCGGCATAAGTGATCGTGTCCGATGCATCCCCTGAGCCGACGGCGCTAGCCGCGGGTGTATTTGATGTGTCCCGTGAGCCGACAGCGCTAGCCGCGGGTGTATTTTCCGGCTTTTTAACAACATCCACCGGTTGCGTACTCGCATTACCCAATACGAAATTCAGTTTGGTAATGCTCTCTTGATTGAAAGACGATTGTCCAAGATCAGGACTTTGAAGCATTTCAACTAACGTATCAACGGCTCCCAGTACGGCATCGGTTACGTCGGAAGTCACGACTCGTTGTCCCGATCGAACTTGGTCTAATACAGTTTCTGCGAGATGGCTTAATCGAACCAAGTTTTCTAGGCCCATGTAGGAGCCCGTTCCCTTGATCGAGTGGACCGCGCGAAAGACGCGATTGACAAGCTCCTGATCGGCACCGCCATCCGACTCTAGCGCAAGAAGGTCCTTCTCAATGCTTTCCAAGCCCTGAAGACTTTCCGACACAAACTCGGTCAAGAGTTCTTGGTCGTCTGCCATGATGATCAAGTCCGAGGGTGAAGGTTGGATGAAATTGAAAGCGGCTCGAGGATCGAGGTGCGGAATTATGATTGACGATCAGCGTATCGGTACGATGCACAGGTCATAAGTTTGCGTACTTGCAGAGAATTGCACGGCTAGCCTCGGGTTCTCTCTGTCCAATTGGAGGAGCGTCGAAATCCGTGGCTAGCGTTATCGGCTCAGTTTTTATCAGGCCAGTGATGTCCCATAAACCCTTCGACCTTAACCCTCAACCAATAGTTCCGGATATGCAGTGCAAAGGTCTGCAAAGGTTCCTTTGCCCGATACAGTGTCATCGAAAAATTGCAATGCTTTAGAGGGGTGGACGATATCGCTTGAGCTGTATTTTATTTCCTTGAACTGCTAGAGGCTTGTTCGAATGTTCTTTAACTATCAACTTGATCTTGGATTTCAACAGTTGATGGGAAATCAGTTTGTCACGCCGACCAACTCCAACAATTTATTCAATCCAAACGCGTTTGATCGCGGATTACGATCTCTCGCTGCCGATGGCAGTCCTTTCGAAGCACTGGCTTGCTACACCAGCAATTGCATGCAACTGCTTCATGCGACGCCATGCGATCTTGATGAATCTTTCGCGCGAAAACTTTCGATCAATGGTCGCTTTTTACTTTCTTCTCAAGCATGGGAGTTATCCTCGCGGCGTCGTAGCTTTGCGAACGTTCGAATGGTATATATCAAAGGTCAAAAGACAGAAATTATCAATACTTGGATCTTCCCCAAGCGATCAGACCTAATGCCCGTTTACGCAGCGGAACTTATCTCGATTGGTGGAGTTCATCGCATTGCGTTTGTGGATATACAAGTCCCTGGATTGCAACCAACTGAGAAAGAAGACGTTGAATTTCTAACAGCACCTCTTGCGACACGTTTCTCGGTACTTCCTTGCGACGAACCGCCCCCTGCCTGGGCGACGGATTCTTCGCAGGGCAATTTTTCTTTTGCTCGTCAAGCCGATGCATCCTGGACGGCGACGATTCAGGATTGCTACTGCTCATATCTTGAAACCTATTTGAATGCTTATGCAACTGGTGCAACAGCTCGGTCGATTGCAACCTATCCTCCGACCCCGGAAGTCACGTCGCAGTTGTCGATCTATCAGCATCACCATATGGAACATAGCCCAGGAAGCAAGTTCTTGTCGAACTTGTTTGGACATGAATGGACGCAGTCGTTTTTGACAAATTTTGTCTTTGCAAAACCTTGAGGATGTAATGAGCATTATCAATCGTATTCGAACCGCTATTGCCGAGTCACACGACAGGATCGAAAAGACACCGTTCTCGATCGCGATGATGAGCGACTTCATCAGCTCTTCCGACTACGCACGAGGGCTTTCGCAGCTTTGGAGAATCCATTGGGCTTTGGAGACAGGCATGAAGGCTTCGGAAGAAGTTTCAGATTTCTTGAGCGACGATATGTGTCGCACGGAAACGATCAAGCGTGACCTTCGTTCACTAAAGTTTTGCACGCACTCGTATCCAGCAATGAGCCAGACCGAAGCAATTGTCAAGCAAATGGGTAATTGGGCAAAAAATTCGCAACATGCGTTGATCGGATGTTTGTACATCCTAGAAGGCTCGCGAATGGGATCGCTAGTAATCGCGAGACCGCTCAGTAAGGCCTTAGGAATTCCGCCTGGTGAAATTGCTGGACTTGAGTACCACGTCGAAGGTGCAGCAGGAACACCGGCACGTGTACGAGCACTTAAGGAGCGTGTCGATTCTACACCATTCTCCATCAGTCAAACTACACATATTATCGACGGTGCCGTTCAGTTTATGAGCATGTTAAACGAGTTGTATGCAGCAATCCCCGTCGCGCAAACCATGCCTGCATGCCACTTTGAAACAGTCGTTTCTAATTGCCAACGTGTTTAAAAAATAGTGTTACGGCATAAGCCGTACGTCGAGTCTTGTAACAACATAAATTTACTAACAAAATAATCTCGGTACCGGCGGGCTTGCGCTCAGCCGCTTCAGAAGGAAACTTATTATGAGCTCGCTCATCACACCCGAGGAAAAATCGAAACAATTTGTTGAGATCATGTCGGGATCTCCGGAAGATAAATCGATCATCAGCATTCGTAATGAAAAAGCGGATGGAAAGATTCGCGATCAGATACGCATGACACCGGGTGTTCAACCCTATAAGCATAACTACTACACAAGCGAGCAGTTCTACAAACGCGATCGCCAAAATGGAATCATTCGGAATGTCTATGGGCAACGAGTCCTTCGAGTCACTGAAGACTTTATTACGGGGATGCTCGCCGGTTTAGAAGACGAAGTGGGTGAGCGTGCGGGAATGGTCATGTATGAGACGGGCTATGCATGGGGTATGGAAGACATGCGAAATTTTGTCAAGCGATCGCAAGGTGAATTTGAAGTCGACTTCACCAAGATGGGGATGGGTATGATGTTGGAAACCTGGTGGTGGCCACTCACAATCGAAGGCTGGGGAACATGGCAATTCGATTTTCGAGAGGCCAAACGCGATATGCTATTCATCGAATTGTATGAGTCTGCCGTTGCAAAGACGCTCGGCGATATAGGAGCTGCAGTTTGCTACTTTTATGCGGGGCTATTTGCATCGGTCTTTAGCGTACTCGCTCGGAAAGATTTTGGATGCGTGGAGATTCAGTGCTATGCCATGGGAGCCGACCATTGCAAATTCCTGATTTCGCACGCCGATCGAGTAGACGCAGCGTCATTTTGGAGAAGCCAAGGTGCAACCGGTAAAGACATTATGAAAAAGGTTAGAGAAGCATAAAGAAAAAACCTAGGTAACGGGCTAGATTTGCATAGGTTTCAAATTTTTCATCAGATCGTACTCGTATCGATGCTGTCGAGTGCGAATAAGAAAGCTAATACGAAAGACCACCTGCGGCTGAGTAGTTGGAACGAAACTGGTTCCGAGCATCCATGAA
>JANODQ010000255.1:0-3598 GCA_031412775.1 Pirellulaceae bacterium
ACCGCCCTCGAAAAGCAGACTTATTCGATCATTATCTTAGGAACTGGATGACACGAACGGCCCAGTACGACCCGACGAGGTTGCAGGACATCATCGAAGCGGCTACCGTTCTTCGAAACGGGGGGTGCGTTGCGTTTCCAACCGAGACGGTCTTAGGACTTGGCGTCGATGCCACAAACGCAGAGTCCGTTCAACGAGCTTTTATTGCGAAGGGGCGACCATCTGATAATCCGTTGATTGTCCATTTGCACTCACCAAGCCAGATGGGTATTTACTGCCACTCGATCCCAAAAGTCGCGTACAAATTGATTGACCATTTCTGCCCGGGCCCGCTAACAATCGTCTTGCCCCGGCGTGATTCGATTGCGACGTCGGTTACTGCTGGGCTTAATACCGTCGCCATTCGATTCCCGAAACATGAAGTTGCACAAGCATTGCTACGCGAAGTAAACCTTCCAATTGCAGCTCCAAGTGCGAATCTTTCTGGACGTCCAAGCGCGACAACTTGGCAAGCCGTCATTGAAGACCTAGATGGGCGCATCGATGGTGTTGTCTGTGGAGATCCTTGCGACATTGGAATCGAAAGCACTGTTGTCGATGTCACTCGAGACTACCCGACAGTCCTACGATGCGGCGGAGTAACGCTCGAGCAGTTGCGCGAGGTTATTCCTGACATCGTTTTGCACAATCAACAGATCGACTCGTCAGTCAATTCGCCGGGTTTACGTCACCGGCATTATCAACCGACCGCAAAGGTCGTTTTGATCGATTCAGTATTCGAAATTGATCGAGCGATAAAAACTTTTGATAACGACTTTCGGTGCGGCTATCTCGGAATCGAAAAAATTCCGGACACGATCGCATGGAAGCTGTCTCACATTTGTTACTGCGATAACGAAGCGGATTATGCGACGTCCCTATTCCGATTTTTTCGAGAATGCGACAACCTGGGAGTACAACTAATCATGTGCCAAGGAGTCGACGACACGGGGCTTGGACGCGCCTTGATGGATAGGGTCCGACGTGCTTCTGGCAGTTGAAAACCTGGACACAATCAAGCTTGTGCTACAAGTCGATTACATCTTGTCCAAGGGCATCCTTGAGTGGATGGAATGTCGAATCGCAATATCCCAGATGTAAGTGCCGACGAAATCCTTCCGCTTCTTGGAATCGTTTTGAAAGTTTCCCCATCTCCAGAGCACACGCTTTCATGGATGCAACAAAAGAGGAAATCATCTGCGTTTCATCAAGCCAACCCTCTTGGCTGGCATGACACTTCAGCATCTCAATCTTTCGTTCGAGAACTGGCGACACATTGACGAGCGTAGTTGGAAAAACCGGTTGCCCAAGCGGAGTTTGATTCCCATGAGGCTGCGCGTGATAAATGGCTACAGGGCCACCGATTGGCGCAGTTGGTGGGTCGGTCGCGAAGTTCGGCATCGACTTCACAAAAGCACTACCGACTGAAAGCCGGCATGTCACCTCATGGTCTTCCATGTAATCTTGCGGAGAATGGGTCAAAACAATGGTCGGGTTTGCAAGCCGTACTACCGAAGCGACCTTGGCGAGCGTTTTCGCGTCGTAGTATATCCCCATGTCATCACAGATTGGCGGATAAAAAACTGCCGGGATAATCGCTGCCGCACGGCGAGACTCCTCAAGCCGAATACGTGAGATAGATTCCGCGTCCATGGACATCGACCCACATGACCCATTGGCGACATTCATGTAATGCACTGTCCAGCCACGCAACGCTAGCTGTAATAGAGTCCCCGCCATGATAAATTCGATGTCGTCTGGATGGGCCACTATTGCGAGAACATTTGGCATCGCAAAAACTCTTTATCTCAATAACCAAAAAGCACGCCACAACGTTGGTTGAACGCAAATCGATTTTCTCAACCCGAACGCGTCAGCTAGGGAAATCCAACTACCTCGATTTGGTCGGAGCTGGTCTGCTTGCGGCTCTTGCACCGTCGATCACAAACACTTTCGGGTCATCGATGATGAAGCCTGTGCTCCATGATTTTCCGTCGTCTTTGTTGACTGTGTTGTAGAAGAATGTTCGAAACGTTTCACAGCGGTATCCATATGGAAGAGCGGAAGCGATATAGTCCTCGCGAGTAAGGTCTTCGACACCAGGTCGTGCGAAGTAATGCACTACTCCATCTGGTGTAAAGGATAACCCTAGCGTCCACCATCCAGTAGTCTCGATATCAGGGCCTCGGAAGTCACCTCCGTTGCGGTCAGACCGAACTCTGAAGAAAAGGCTGTTTACCATTTTACCGTCGACCTTTTTGGTCTCTCGCAAGATAAACAGTCCAGGCCAATAGATCTCGTCTTTTTCGTGAGCTGGAGCAAAGATGAACTTACTCGGCTCCATAATCGTTGTTTTGACTGCGGCTCGGAAAGCGAAGTGAGGACCGTTCCGATTCTCCCACTCTTCAATGGGCGGAAGATAAACTCGAGTCGTCGCGCTTGGCGACTTAGAAACTGGGATCGGACCACCAGCGCGATACTGTACGTTGCAGATAAAATCATCTTGATGCATCGCGTTAGTAATCTGGCCGGGTATGCCTGTCTTGAGCGATTTCAACAACAGAGAACCTTCGCTTCCCGGAATGCCACCCTCAGGAGTTGCGATACGTTTCATGACGTCTGGGTAGCCGCGCTTTGCACCTTCGTACCATCGACCGTTTGTCGACTTCCCAAGCGGTTGACGCTGCTGTTCGTCGATATCTTCACTGCTCTTGGGACCATTTGGAACAAAGCCCCACGACTCGTCTTCGAAGTCATCGCCGACTTGTGTTAGTTGTACTCCGGTTCCAGGAACAACCACATTGATCGGAGGAGCCGCTTTTGCCGACTGGTCCGAAACTAGGCCGCTCAGCGATAGAAGCGATGCCGACAAAAAAAGCTTACTTCGCGACCAAGATTGCAAGCTATGAAGACTAAAATCCCAATTCATATCGTTCTCGATTTGATAGATCCGAAGATGCATACCCTGGATGTAAGCGGTAGACTCCACCCAACCTTCTCTATCGGAACAAAAGGTAACGAGAGCGGAAAAATCAGTCGTTCCCGTTAAGGATCACCCGAAGTTCGTGAACTCTTTGTAATACTCAATTTGCCTGTTCTCTCTGGACTCGCATGGCAGTGAGAAGCTAAACATATTTAAATGTAAACAGTGACGGTGGGCTAGCGAAACCTGAGCCGATAACGCTAGCCACGGGTTTCGACGCTCCATCAGCTGTACAGATAGCACCCGAGGCTAGAGCCTACGGCTCACAAAAAATGCCCTTTTTATCACCCCATGAAGTCGGCGGGTGCGGCTCAATTTGCAATTGGCCCTACCAGATCGGAACAGGATCAAGAGTGAGAGCGGTTGAATGCAGATGATGTTTATTAGCATGGATTGCGAGCATTGTATTTTTCGCTGGAGCGAGTAGTGAATCGGGTCCTTTCGTCATTAACCTTTGTGACATGCTTTCTGTTATACGGAACCGCTTGTGGTTTGGTGTTCGCGTCGGAATCTCGCGATGCATCCATCCATGCGTGTATTGCTGCTTCGGCAGATCGATGGTGGGCGATGGGAGAG
>JANODQ010000256.1:0-8533 GCA_031412775.1 Pirellulaceae bacterium
TTTATACAGAGTCACTTAAGGCCGAGTCAAGCGATCAACCAAACATCATCTACATCCTTGCGGATTACCTTGGGTATGGAGACGACTCAAGTTATGGTGCGACGGCATTGCAGACTCCAGCTATTGATCGTTTGGCGAGCGAAGGGTTGCGATTCACAAGTGGCTATTGCTCGGCATCGACATGCACTCCGACAAGATTCTCGTTACTGACAGGGACTTACGCTTTTCGTCAGAAGGGCACTGGTATCGCTCCACCCAACGGGCCAGCGATCATCAGGCCAGGAACCGAGACATTACCGTCGATTCTCAAGAGAGCCGGTTACGCTACGGCAGTTATCGGCAAATGGCATTTGGGGCTTGGTGAACCGGCACCCGATTGGAACGGCGATCTAAAGCCGGGACCGCTCGATATAGGTTTCGATCACTGCTACCTGTTGCCTACAACCAACGACCGTGTACCGCAGGTTTATGTTGAAGATCGTCGCGTCAAGAACCTCGATCCGAACGATCCCATTCGCGTTCTAAGCGAAAAGCCATCTAGCGATCATCCAACCGGGTTGACTCATCGAGAAACGCTCAAGATGGATTGGACTCATGGACACAACCAAACGATCCACAATGGGATAAGCCGGATTGGCTTCTACACAGGAGGAACCAAGGCGAGATTCCGCGATGAAGACCTTGCGGACGAATGGATCAAGGAATCTACACGTTGGATTGAGTCAACCAAGGATAGACCCTTCTTTCTGTTTTTCGCCTCGCATGATATCCATGTGCCACGAATTGCTCATGAACGTTTTCAAGGTAAAACAAAACTTGGACCTCGAGGCGACTGCATCATGCAATTAGACTGGTGCGTAGGAGAACTGATGAGCAATCTAGATCGGCTCGGACTTGCCGAAAACACTCTGATTGTGTTTTGTTCTGATAACGGTCCGGTGCTCGATGACGGTTATAAAGACGATGCTGTTGAAAAGCTTGGCGACCATCGCCCTGCAGGCCCATTCCGTGGTGGCAAGTACAGCGTGTGGGAAGGTGGGACGCGAACACCTTTCATTACACGATGGAAAGGTCGCATCGCATCAGGTGTGTCAGATGAGATCGTTTCAACAATCGATCTCGCCGCCAGCGTTGCTTCGCTTACCGGACAAACACTCGCACCGAACACATGCCGCGATAGTTTTGATGTCTTAAATGCTTTACTTGGCCAAAGCAGCGCGAAAGGTCGTAACCACTTCCTTCAACAAGATAACGGCAGCGGGAATTTCGGACTTCGCGTCGGCGATTGGAAACTTGTAAGGCTTCTTCAGAAAGGTAAATCACAAGCGATCGTTAGCAAAGATGAGTATCCATTTCCGCAGGGAAAGTACGGGCTCTATAAGCTCTCTGATGATCCTGCGGAGCGAAATGATGTTGCTGCGAAGTATCCCGAAGTCGTTCAAGAGATGACTGCTCAACTGGATACGATTATCGCGGCAGAAGGTAGCAGGCCACAATGATTTTTCTTCCAAGACAATTCGCGATTGCTCTACTGACTATTGGCATCACTTGTTTACCTGGAGTCTTGGAAGCAAATGCTGTTAACGATACGCCGGGCTACTTTGCGGACTGGTTCCCGACACTCTGTGATGCGGCTGGATTTACTAAGCCAGAGGGACTGGATGGCGAAAGCCTTTGGCCGGTTTTATCTGGCAAAAGGAAAACGCTAGAAGGTCGGAAGCCATTGATTTGGGTGTTTCCTGAATATGGAGGTCAAGTGGCTCTACGAATCGGCGATCTCAAAGTACTTCGACAAGGATTGAAGACAAAGAAACGCGTCGACTGGGAAGTTTACGATCTGTCGCAAGATCGATCGGAGCAGCACAACCTAGCTGCCCAACATGCTGATATCATCGCGCAAGCAGAAAACATTTTGCGTCAAGAAGTCAATGAAAACAATGTCTTCCACCTATCGATTCCCGGTGTGAATACTACGACGAGATAGCATTGAACGTACAGGCGATACGGTGCTCGTTTAGGCGATTAAGTCCTTAACGACCTTACCGTGTACATCGGTCAGGCGATAGTCGCGACCTTGGAATCGATAGGTGAGGTGAGTATGCTCCAATCCTAATAGATGAAGCCAGGTTGCTTGTAGATCATGCACATGGACTGGATCTTCTGAGATAGAGAATCCAAGTTCATCGGTCTTTCCGTATTCGTACCCGGCCTTGGTTCCTCCTCCTGCCATCCACATTGAGAAGCAATCGGGATAATGATCACGACCTAGATTACCTGTTGTCGCGGTGCGTCCTTCACGGAAGGGTGTTCGTCCGAATTCTCCACCAAAGATAATCAGGGTTGAATCAAGTAAGCCACGTTGCTTGAGGTCTTTGATTAGCGCGGCTACAGGTCGGTCCATCGTTTTGCATTTGTTAACGAGTCCATCTCGAATATCTTCGCTCGGCCCCGTTCCGTGGAAGTCCCATCCCCAATCGAACAATTGAACAAACCGGACTCCGGACTCTACCAATCGCCGTGCTAGGAGACAATTGTTCGCAAGGCTAGCTTCGCCTGGCTTTGCACCATAAGCTTCCAGCGTTTCTTTTGTTTCTTTTGAGATGTCCATCACTTCGGGGACGCTGGTCTGCATCCGAAAGGCGAGTTCATATTGCGAAATGCGAGTTTGTGTTTCACGATGCCCCTGTTCGTTGGCCTGGGACTCATTCAGCTTGCCAAGAACATCCAATGATTCCCGTCGCAGTTCGCGACTCATGCCTGGAGGATTGGAGACGAACAGTACGGGGTCTCCTTGCGAGCGACATTGGACGCCTTGATAAATGCTTGGGAGAAAGCCGCTTCCGAAGGTAGCCTTGCCACCGTTGGGTTGGACACCGCTACTAATCAGAACAACATACGCTGGAAGATTTTCATTTTCAGATCCCAATCCATAGGTCACCCAAGAGCCAAATGAAGGACGACCAGATCGGGGTGAGCCGGTGTAGACCAAAAGTTCCGCTGGGGCATGATTAAACTGGTCTGTATGCATCGAATGAACCATGCACATCTCATCAGCAACGCTTTGCAAATGTGGTATTGCGTCGCTTAACCAAAGTCCGGACTTGCCGTGCTGCGCGAACTTCTGTTTGGTTCCAAGCAACTTAGGGACGCCTGTTGTGAACGCAAACTCCTTCCCCTTCAAAACGGAGTCTGGCGTATCCATGTCGTTCATCCGCACCAATTCCGGCTTGTAATCAAACAAATCCAAATTGGGTGGTGAACCGGTCATGTGCAAGTAGATGACTTGCTTCGCCGTCGCGGCAAACTCCGGTGGTTTCTTTGCTAATGGATTTGTGCTCGTCAAATCGGACGCCATGACAGCTTGTGGGCTGCCTATCAAATGCGCTAGCGCAGCCGCTCCGAAGCCGACGCCTGATTCTTGGAGAAAAAATCGACGTGTGCGTTGCGCGACGAGTTTCTGATAATCGGAGTTGCTAAGTCTGCTATTCATGATTTTGCATTCTGTGAGTGGAGGCGTCGATCTATCTCATCTCATTATTGCGGCATAAGTGTTTCGTCTAGATTCAGCAACACATTCGCAACGACTGTCCAGGCTGCGGCAGACGCAATCGCATCTGTCGACGTAAGCTCGCTTGGCATTGGCACGATTGGATCGGTCGCCATTTTCAGTGCTGCATCAGAGTCGTTCAAAAATGCCTTGCGAGTCCGCTCATAGAAATCGCCGACCACTGATGTCTCCTCAACAGTAGCTTTTCTTGAAAGTACTAATCGATAAGCCATGTGAATTGCTTCCGGATTCGTTTCATTCAAAGCCATTAACCTTCTAGCGAGTGCTTGAGCGGCTTCGATGTATGTCGGGTCGTTCATCGTCACCAAGGCTTGCAGGGGAGTATTAGTCCGATCACGTCGCAATATACAGTTCTCACGATTGGGTGCATCGAAAGTTGCCATTGATGGATAGGGATTGCTTCGTCGCCAGAGCGTGTAGATAGCTCGACGATGCTTGTCATCTCCCGCACTGACTTCCCAGTCCGTCTTTGATCCAAAGGCAGCCGAAAGCCCAGAAGAAGGTTGAGTAGGACGAACAGGCGGTCCAAACTGTTTGCTGCTTAGTAGTCCTGCTGATGCCAAGGTGGCGTCCCGCACTTGCTCGGCAGATAGTCGAACTCGAGGACCACGCGTCAAGTAAAGATTTTCCATATCGAAAGCCGATGAATCCGCGTTAGTCGCTGACGATTGCTGATACGTCGCCGAAAGAACCAACTTTCGAAGAAAAGCTTTGGCGTCCCATTTCGATTGCACCAATTCAATCGCTAGCCAGTCGAGCAATTCGGGATGGGTCGGCGGATCTCCCTGTGAACCAAAGTCTTCACTCGTTCGAACCAAACCCAATCCAAAAAGCGTTTCCCAATAGCGGTTCGCGATGACTCGTGGCGTTAAAGGGTTATTCTCTTGCATCAGCCAATTTGCCAACTGCAACCGGTTTAATTGCTGCGTTGGATCTGACAACTTGTGAAATGCAGAGAGTAGTGCCGGATGAACTTGCTCTCCCTTAACCTTATAGTTACCACGAATTTGAACATGAGTCTCACGTTGTTTTTTCGCGTCAAGCTCGCGCAGAATTGGCAAATCCGTGTAGGGTTTTATTGCTGCAAGCTCCTTTTCTATCACGTTTACGCGGGATCTTACTTCAGCAAACTCGGGTGCAAACCATCGAACATAATGCTGTAGCAGTTCTCTCTTTTGCTCTGGATTTCGGCTTGCTTCGGGAATAGATGCAATCGCACGAATCGGAATCGGAGCGATCTGCGCTTCGGTCTTTTTATCAATCGGTTCGGTGGAGTAGCTAAGTTTAAAATTCCCCAGTACATGACTTAGATAAGTAGGACTATGGGTGATCTCTATTTTGAGCCAACGGGGAGTGTCGCTCTCCGGTGCATCGCTTTGCTTTATCAATTGCAATTGGAAATCGATCCAATGCGGGCTATCAAGTTTCGGTGAAACTCCCCATCCAGTCTTTGGCTTTCCATCGATCGCGTGGGCTGCGGTTCGATTGTCTGCCTCAAAGTCAGCAGTCGCTTTTACAATTTTCCAAGGTTTCGAAATAGGTTTGTCATCGGCTACACCTTCTACGGAGACGGAGAATTCTGACAGGAAAAAACTCTTCGGTGAAACAGGTGTTTCGGCAGCAGGCGAAGTAGCACCTACAATAGATTTGGGCCACGGTTGGGTATCAATCCGGAGTCGAGTGAGCTTGTCTATCGAGACATCCTTGGGCAATCGCCATTCGATCGTATAGGTGTCCGAATCGCGACCCGCTTGCACGACAATGTCACCCGATTCGGTAATATCAAGCGTGTCACCGGAGGCGGCAACTATTGACTTCGGATAGATCGTTTTCTTGGTTGGTTGATGCGTTTGAATTGCTTCCCAGGAGGCTAAACCGATGCTTACTTGTCTTTCGGTATCTTCTGTCGGTTCTAGCTGCTTGGTAAGTTCCTCTTGCTGCTTTAAAAGATCTGCTCGACGTTCCTTTTGTTTGACGGAATAGAGTGCAAGTCGAGGTGAATCGTCGCGACGATCAGCATCTTCGGATTGGTTGAATATTGCGAAGACCTCAAAGTATTCCTTTTGTGTTATTGGGTCATACTTGTGTGTATGACATTGTGCACAGGCAATGGTTAAACCCATCCAAACAGCCATCGTTGTGTTCACTCGATCGACCACAGCTACGTTTCGAAACTCTTCGTCATTCGTTCCGCCTTCATTGTTTGTCAGAGTGTTACGATGAAAGGCCGTCGCAATCAATTGGTCTTCAGTTGGGTTTGGTAGAAGGTCTCCCGCTAATTGTTCTTTCGTGAATTGATCGAATGGCATATTGGAATTGATTGCACGGATAACCCAGTCCCGGTAGGCCCAGATCGTTCGAGGGCCATCATCTGCATACCCGTTACTGTCGGCATAGCGAGCCATGTCCAACCAGAGTCTCGCCCAATGCTCGCCAAACGCTGGTGAAGCTAGTAAGCGATCAACAACCTTTTCATAAGCATCAAGTGAAGTGTCGTTGAGAAAATCGTCTTGCTCTTGGACGGTCGGAGGTAAACCGATCAAAGCAAGTGAGACCCGTCGTAAGAGCACCTCGCGTGGCGCTGGAGGTGACTGAAAGCGGACCGGATGATTGCCTTTCCAACCAATCTTCTTGGCGTACTCCGTTACCTTAGCGACGATGAAAGAGTCGATCGGAGAGTTGATCTTAAAAGCACTTTCATCAAGCGCTGGGACAGGTGGCAACACTGGCGGATCAAATGACCAATGCTTCTCGTAGTTCGCACCTTGTTTTATCCATCGACGGAGTTTGCTAACTTCTTCTTGAGTAAGCCCTTTCGCGAAGTGAGACGGCGGCATGCGAATATCAAGATCTTCTGAGGTGACGCGTGCCAACATCTCGCTTTTGACAGGATCTCCGACGACGATTGCAGGTAGCCCGGAATCGAGAGTCCGAGTCGCTGCTTCGTGAGAGTCCAATCTCAAGCCAGCCTCGATTGTCTCCTCGTCGGGGCCATGACAAGCGAAACATCGATTGGAAAGGATTGGACGAATCTCGTTATTGAATGAAACTGGAATGGACTCAGGATCAGTTTCCGCTCCAAGCGCGCAAGTTGCCGACCATGCAATCGCAAGAAACAAACCCAGTTCCGATCGGATGGTAACGTTCGTAGCTCGCACTATCTTTTTGCTCCTCGATTTTTATCCTGGGCTGTTTCCGTTCCGGTGCATTACTCGTATTGAAGCAAGGCAGTAATCGTTGCGTCGCTGGAACTTGTAAATCTTATCCAATGAGCGTTGAATCCGGTTGGAAAGAGGTGGGGTATCTCTTGGCCTGCTTTGAGTTCAAGAGACTTGTAGCGATGGAACCCTGACAGTAAATCAAAGTCAATCTCTAGATGAACTGTGCAGTCGCGGTCGGATTTTAACGTGAGTGTTTTCTTGTCGTAGCCATTCATCAAGTATGGGTCGGACGGAATGTCCTTTTTCACTAAAGAGTTCTTCCAAGGCCCACCGGTTCCAACCGGCTTACCTAATTTCCACAGTTCATCAACGCCACCAGCCCACAGAGCCAATTTACCGTCTTTCGATTTAACAACACTTTCGCTTTCAACCGCGTCGAGCTTGACGCCGCTCAGCCAGAGTAACCCTCGCCAAGTTGCAAAGTCGTCGATACGTTTATTGTGTGAGCATACAGGTTTCATCTTTGTGAAAAGCGGGCTCTGCCCAACGATCCAAAATGGGACTTCGTAAAACGTTCCATGAATGTTTGCGAGAGTCCGCTCCGATTCGATTTCTCGTTCATCGCGAGGCCAACCTTCTACAAAGGCTTTATCGAAGAAGCTTGCCCCTTTCGGCAACCGCAACGTGTGCTTGGTTGTCTTGCCATTGATACTCTCGGAAATGTTCAGGATCACGGATGCGTCATCGACGGTAAAGACAGGTTTGATGGTTCCCTTTTTCTTAAGCTCCGCATCCGCTTCTACCGAACTGTAAGCAAATGTTTCCGCATTGAGTTCATAATAACTGACTTGGTCACCTTCCTTCGAGACGATTTCAAGATTGCGATTTTTCTTCGCTGGAAACATGTGAAGCGATGGCACTTTCTCAGCCAAATTTGCATCTGCTAGTGCTGCGAAGATTTGTCGGCCCGGCCCAGCAGGATCGTGGGAACGGGTATCGGAGTAGTGAAATGCAACGGAAGTTTTTTCGTTATCGCGATCCAACGTAACTCGGATCCATTGTGCTTTAAAGGACTGCGGAAAAACATGAGTGACATAACCTTCATCGCCAGCTTTTACTGTTTCGTAAGTAGTCCACTTATCATCGCCATTGAGGTCAACCTCCAACTTAAACGAGGTACCTGGATCGGCTGCGAGATGGGCAACACGACGTGCAAAACCGTTGATCAGAAATGGAGAAGATGGCTGGTTGGCTTTAACAGATTCGTCGATCCATATTGAGCCAGCCGCCGATGACTCTCCCCAAGTTTTCAAATCATCGTAACTTCCAAACCAAAGATTCGATTGCGGCTGACCTGCAAGCGGATTGCCTTGGACGCTGGTTTCATCAGTCGCCAGAACCAATCGGCCATCCCAATCGCAGAAGTCAGGAATGTAACGCAAATGCCTTGCAATCGGTGCAATACCCGCTGTATTACCCGGACGGAAGCTCCCTGGAAAATCAAAGAACAATCCATGCATATCCATTATGTATCGCCCGTTACTCACCTCGCGAATACGTGGCCACTCAGTAAACCAACCGTGAGCGGCATCATTGTTAAGGCACCCCTTCGGCAAGAGAAACGTATGAAACTGACCATTATCCATTACTTGTAATCGGAGCGATCGTTTATCCCAACCGATAGCCCAAAGCGGCTTTCCGGAACTTGCTTTCGTTGGGGCGATTCCGTCGGGACCAGTGACGTCGGTATATTGCCGCTGCTCAATGAGCCTCCAATCCTTGCCGTCAAACGTCGCAAGTGATC
>JANODQ010000257.1:0-5826 GCA_031412775.1 Pirellulaceae bacterium
GGTGTCATTGAGATATGTTCCATTTGTACTTGCGAGATCCGTGAGAAAAACGTCGTCTGAGCTTGAAACGATCGAGAAATGGGTAGATGAGAGAAGCAAGTCTCCAGAGAATACGGCGTCGCTCCCTTGCTCGCGCCCGACGACAAATGGCCGATCCGAGACGAAGGTTAGTTTTTCACCCAAACCCTCGGGGCCTGAGACTACTCGTAGTACAAAGTTCATTGAAACAAGTATACTGTCGCTTGATGGTTCCAGATGACGAGTTGAGAAACTTTCAGGGGCTGTTAGCCCTCTTACTTTCAACGCTGAAGCTTAAGAACACTTATATTATGTCTCGCGTTCGTCCTGATCAATTACTCTTGCCGTCGATTCTTGATCGATTAATCGACGAGAATCCGGATAGCAATGTCGAATCGGATCGTTCTCGGGCTCAGTTACTGCGAGATTTAAAGCTTTCTGTTCGTCGTGATTTGGAGAACCTGCTCAATACGCGAGCTTGTCTTTATCCGCTACCGGAACCTATTCCGGATCACTATAAACAACTTGAAATATCGATCGTAAACTATGGGATTCCTGATTTCAGCAGCCTCGGGATGGGCGGTCGAGAACAACGAGATCGACTTCGTAAAAAGCTAGAACGAGTGATAAAACACTTTGAGACGCGATTTCTTCAAGTAGAAGTCATCATGATTGACAATCGTAACGACAACCGCGATCGAACCATCCGATTTCGTATCGAAGGCATGCTTCACGCAGAACCGTCTCCAGAGCCAGTCGCTTTCGATTCACAACAGCAACCAAGTTACGGCGACGTCAAAATAAAGGGGCAAGATTATTGAACGAAGAGTTTTTATCGAGATATCAACAAGAGTTGGAATTCTTTCGGGACTCAGCCGAGTCGTTTGCGGATCAATATCCGAAGATCGCTGGTCGACTGCGAATCGATTCCAATTCGATCGATGATCCGCACGTGTCACGACTTGTGGAAGCCTTCGCGTTCTTGACCGCACGTATACGCCTCAAAATCGACGACGAGTTCCCCGAGATCTGCGAGGCAATGCTTCACGCCCTATACCCAAATTACTTAGCACCATTTCCACCGGCAATGTTGGTCCAGTTAGGACTTCAACGAGCCGATGCTGAGGAAAAGTTTGGTGGAACACTCGTAGAGCGGGGCGCCCGCCTCGATACCGATCCAATCCAGGGTGAACCATGCCGATTCAAGACATGTTACGCAACCAAGGTTTATCCAATTCAGGTCGAGGACGTTTCCTATAGCGAGCCTCCATTCCCGGTCCCTAACCTTGCAGGTGCAAACAATATTGAATCCGTTCTGCATATCAAGCTGAGGTGCGAATCGACCAAGGTAAAGCTAAACCAATTGAAGATTGATCAATTGCGATGGTTCGTTGGTGGAAGCCCCAAGTCATCAGCATTGCTCTACGAGAATATCATGCGTGATTGCGTTGCCATCGGAATCGGAAGCGGCAAGGATTGGCAAATTTTAGATGCGAACCATTGTTTAAAACAGGTTGGGTTCGCCAATGAAGAGAGTCTGCTCCCTGATTCGTCACGCCAGCTTTCTGCTTACCGTATCCTTTCTGAGTTTTTTGTTTTCCCCGAGAAGTTTCGATTTTGTGATATTGAGCTGGGAAAATTGTGGTCGACTCTTCCCGATAAGCAAAGTGCTCAGATTGTCTTTTACTTCAATCGATCTATTGAGTCGCTAGTAAAGTCGGTTGACAAGCGAGCGATGCAACTCTTTTGCACCCCTGCAATCAACACTTTCGTTCAGCGAGCCGAGCCGATTCGTTTAAATGAATTGCAGCCCGAGTACCGAGTCGTTCCCAATGCAAGTCGGACTCGAAGCATGGAAGTTCTTTCGATTGACCGAGTCAGTGCAACTACCGCTCGTGGGGAATCGCGTCGCTATGTTCCGTTTTATTCATCTTCGCATGAGGACTCAGCAGCAGGGGCTGAAGGTTATTGGTATGCAACGAGGCGTCCATCTGTTGCTTCTGGTGGGGAGACCGACCGGGGGTCAGAGGTGTTCATAACGCTGGTCGATCTAAACGGAAACAGGACTGCCGAAAGCGATTGGACGCTCGATGTCGAGACGACCTGTTTGAATCGTGATTTCGTCGCCCGGCTTCCAGTTGGTGAAAAGATGAAAATACATCTTGTAGATTATGGAGGAATCGTGAACGCGAATGCGATCTTGCCTCCTACTTCGACTTTTCGACGCGCCGAAAAGAGAGGAATGCATTGGAGACTGATCTCGCAGCTTTCGCTGAACCATCTATCGCTAACAGATTCCAGCGGGATAGAATCGATCCGCGAGATTCTCAGGCTACATAATCCGTCTGACTCTCCTGAAACGCGTGGGGTAGTGGACTCTGTGCGTCGCGTTTCCTACTCTCGGGAAAATGCGATTGCTCGAGTTCGTGGAGCGACAGGATCGGGATTGTGCAGAGGCGTCGATGTCGAAGTATGGCTTGAGGGAGATAAATTGGTGGGCTTCGGAAGCTATCTCTTCGCCTCGGTTCTAGAAAACTTCTTAGGACTCTTTGCGACAATCAATTCATTCACGAGGGCCAAGTTCTATTTGGAAGGGAGTAAGCTTTTGCTTCTGAAGGGGAAACCAAAGTCCGGGCATAGTCCCTTGATTTAGTAACACTTCTCTCCCATCGCCACTCGCATGACTAGCTAGTGGCTTCGGTATTAAAATACAAAACGATCTAGCGCTCTCGATTAACCCAAAATAAACAATCGACTTAATAAGGAAATCCATATCGGTGGCAGCTGTAGAAAACGAATTGACAATCGATGACTTAGTAGAACGGCTCGAACGAAATGGTGGAGACCAAAGCTTTTTCCAAGCTGTTCGTTTGGTTTTGAATCATACCAGGACAACTATCGGTCGTGATCACTCCCCTACTAAGGATCCACTGAAGTTTCGTGCGCACGCATCAGTTGCTTATCCAGCCGGTGAAATTGGTGCAGTGATTCCTGGGCATTCAGTCGACAGACCTTCGTCAACGAAGCTCAACTCAAAAAAGCCGATTATCGAGGCTACATTTTTTGGACTCTACGGGCCTGATAGTGCGTTGCCGCTGCACTACACCCAGCTAATCATTGACCGTATTCGCAACAAAGATCATGCCCTGCGCGAATTCTTAGATCTGTTCAACCATCGATTGATTTCGCTTTTCTATCGAGCGTGGGAGAAGCATCATTTCCCAATCGCATTTGAGACTGCATCACGAGCTCACCAGCCCGACTTGATGACCGACGCACTTCTAAGCATTGTTGGGTTCGGCAATCAGGCCGTTCAGAATCGGTTGCGAATTCCTGAGAATACGTGGCTGCATTTTGCAGGGATCAAAGCACTAAGAGGTGCTCGTGGAGATGCACTTGAGAAAATGCTGGCTTCCCATTTTCGAATTCCAGTAAAAGTCATTCCCTTTCAGGGCGAGTGGCTGCGAATCCCTAAGGATCAACAAAGCGCCTTGGGTACCCCAAAACTAGGGCAAAGCCTAGGAAATCAACTCGGCGTCGAGGCTGTTGCTGGAAGCCAATTCTGGGCCATCGAGCACCGCTTTCGTGTTCAGCTTGGGCCCTTGTCGCTAAAGACTTTTCAAACCTTTACACCGACAAGTAAAAACTTGTTACCTTTAGCTCAATTGGTAAGAACTTATGTGGGTCCAACTTTTGATTTCGATGTCCAAGCGGTTTTGGTTCGTACAGAAGTTCCTGGTACGTCGCTCTCAAGTGTTGGTGGAACTAGATTGGGATGGGATTCTTGGCTTGGTGAGTATCGCCTACCCCAAGACGCGAGCGATGCAGTCTTTGTGTGCGAAGGATTACCTGCTCAAGACCCGTTGGCTGTATAAAACTTTTATGAAAGGGCGGTAAATTGATTTCGCTAAATTTGAAAAAGCTTATCGACAAACTCAATCCTGAGTGTAAACGATCTCTTGAGGGTGCTGCCGGACTATGCTTGTCACGAACCAACTATAACGTAGAAGTAGAGCATTGGCTTGCGAAACTGCTTGAGACTTCGAACAACGATATTCATGCGATCCTCCGACACTTCGAAATCGATTCGGCGAGACTCCAGGTTGCACTGACGAAAGCGATTGATCGCTTCAAAACCGGCAACGCCAAGCCGCCTGCACTGAGCCCGGATATTGTGGAGTGGGTACGAGCGGCTGTGCTTCTGGCTACCGTTGATGGCGGCGTTTCGCAAGTTCGAAGCGGACACCTGTTGACGGCTCTACTGGCTTCTGAAGCACTTGGAAGGTCGACCGTCAGCAGCTTGCCAATTCTCGAAGGCATCTCCGTAGAGTCGCTCCGAAAGGAGCTTGTCTCCATCACCGATGCCACCGATGAAGCACAGCAAGCAGCGACTGCCGGAGTCAGTGAAACACCCACAGGATCACCATCAGGTGGTGCTATCGGCGGAAAAACACCTTCTTTAGATCAGTTTACGATTGACCTCACGAAGAGAGCTCGCGATGGAAAGATCGATCCAGTATTGGGGCGTGACAATGAAATTCGGCAAATGATCGACATCCTTACCCGCCGAAGACAGAACAATCCAATCCTTACCGGTGAGGCAGGTGTTGGTAAAACGGCAGTCGTCGAAGGCTTCGCACTTCGCATCGCCTCAGGAGACGTTCCACCACCGCTCAAAGATGTCGCCGTTCACACGTTGGACCTCGGTCTACTACAAGCCGGTGCGGGAGTCAAAGGTGAGTTCGAGAATCGATTGAAGTCGGTCATTGAAGAAGTAAAAGCCTCCGTGAAACCGATCATCATGTTCATTGACGAAGCTCACACGTTGATCGGAGCCGGCGGTTCCGCTGGACAAGGCGATGCCGCAAACCTTTTGAAGCCAGCCTTGGCTCGAGGAGAACTGCGAACCATTGCAGCTACAACATGGGCTGAATACAAGAAGTATTTTGAAAAAGATGCCGCTCTTGCACGCCGATTCCAAGTCGTCAAGGTTGAAGAGCCGGATGAAGCGACAGCCGTTGCAATGATTCGCGGCCTGACAGCGACTCTTGAAAAACATCACCGAGTTCGCATCCTCAATGATGCGATTGTTGACGCCGTGAAGTTGTCCAGCAGGTACATCAGCGGACGACAACTACCTGACAAAGCTGTGAGTTTGATCGATACGACGTGCGCGCGGATTGGGCTCAGCCAATCTGCGACGCCGCCAGCCGTCGAAGACCTGCAGCGTAGAATCGAACAATTGAAAGTAGCTTCGGATATTCTTCGACGTGAAGAGCGCACCGGTAGCGATCACGCTTCCAAACTCGACGAATCTGCCTCCGATCACGCGAAGATGGAAGCGGATCTTGCTGGATTGATGACTCGATGGGAGCAGGAAAAGGAACTTGTAAAATCGATACAAGAGATAACCGAACAACTTGATGCTCCTAATGCTGAGAAAGAAGTTCCTGCTACTAAACCGGGCGAAAAAACAGCCGTTGCAGCTGCTCCCGAAGTTCCTAAACCGGTCTTAACTCCGGAAGCAATCGCGGAACTAAAGTTGCAACTCAAGAGCAAAGAGCAAGAACTGCGAAAGCTCCAAGGAGATACGCCGCTTATTCATCCTTGCGTCGACAAGCAAGCCGTCGCCGAGACGGTTGCGGCGTGGACCGGTATTCCAGTGGGACGCATGGTTGCTGACGAAATTCAGACGGTGATGCAACTGCGCAGCCACATGGAAAAGCAGATTGTCGGTCAATCCCACGCTTTGGAGCGAATCGCACAGTCGATTCGAACTTCACGCGCCCAATTGTCAGACCCAAGATG
>JANODQ010000258.1:0-1908 GCA_031412775.1 Pirellulaceae bacterium
CGCGTTTGCGGCACCTTCGATGATAAGCTCAGGAAGCCAAGCAACAGGTTTGCGACCATCATTATCAGCCATTGCGACAGTGATAGGCCAACCTGGAAATTGAGCTTGATCGCCTTGCTTTGCGTCGGAGAATCGCGGCCAACATTCAAATGTTACTGTCGCATCCCTCTTGCGAAATCTTGCGATACCGTAACCATCGGCACGCTCGTGTTCGTTGCTTACATCACTCGGATTGGCATACGCCATCATCGAAAGTTTGTTGCCAAGACCATCTTTGAAATCACCCGTCCACGGAAGTGGCGAACCCTTTACTGGGTTCGGACCCGCCTTCTCATCAAGAGGATGCCACCAGCGACCATAGATCGTGTTGACCAGCGCAGGACTGGTAAAGCTATAAGGACCATCACCAAAGTCGTGGATTCCGTTTTTGACGACAACTGCCAAGTGCTGATCACCGCAGAGATGGACTGCTTTAGCACGTCGAATCGCTTCCAGTGCTCGATTGCGAGGAGTTTGAGGCCATCCATTACAATCCAAGTCCGCCAGCAAACGATTCTCGCGTGAACCATGCATGTGGACCGCTCCACAAAAAGCAGTCGCCGACAGCACACACTTCATTACTGCCCCGGACCAATCTTGCCCCCAATCGTTGAGAAACTTTTCTTGCCTTGTACCGAGCAATTGAAGCCCCGGAAGATCAACTGTCTTGGGGTCGTAAGAAGGATCGTTAATATGATCGGGACGCGGTCCCAGTTGCGGAATTTTCCCCTTCGGGCCACTCTTGAATTTTCGATCCTCGAGAATTGCAAAATCGATTCCTCCCAGCCGCAGTCTCGTAAAGAAAACCTTGATGCCGCGCTCGATGGGAGATGGGTCGACCGGGTCAGGGAGGTGCCAGCTCTGTTGCCTCTGAACCATGTTCACGTATTCAACCGGATAGAAGTAACCGCCGTCGGAGTTGTCCTTTTCGAAAGACTGTTTACCATTCTCGCCCCAAAGATTGGGATGCCCTACGTCATGGTCATCGGGAACACAAATCGCAGGACGATCGCGCAACACATCACGAAACTGCAAACCAAATTCAATCCAACCGGCAGTGTGTTCCGTGTGTCGATAGGTTTGGTCGCCGGCAAAGAATAGCACGTCCGGGTTTTGCAGTTTTAAGTTCTCGAGAATCTCTGGTCGATCGCCGGTTGTTCGGCTTGAGTTACACGACATATTTGCAATGACGATCTCGTCTTTGTCGATTGGATCTCGCCGGATGATTCCCTCGAAAGTCGCTTTCTCGCCATGTCGAATTCGGTATGGAATGTTCTGCGAGCTGTCCCAGTTCTCGATACGAAAATGGGCAGTCCAACCCGGCATACTCAACTGAACAGTAGAAGCCTCCACCCATTTCCCATCACGCATCAATTCCAAGCGAACCTCTCGCGATTCATCTGGCTTGAGCGGGTAGAGTTGCGCTGAAAGCTTAAGTGTTTTTGAATCGCACGCGTAAACCGCAAACGCGATGACTTCATTTCGCGGCACGTCCATCGGTGGTGGAGGCGATTTTTTTGGAGGACGGACCAGCCACCACTTACCGCTGGCAAGCGAGTCTAAGTTTGGAAACGCATCACCAAATGGAGCAGCCGTTTCTTGTCCGCTTGCAAGACTAATCGACAACGTGCTTGGAAGAGCGATAACGCCAAGAGCCGTTGCCGTGACCTTCATCGCATCGCGTCTTGAAATAGAATCGCTTGAGTGAGGCTTCTGTGAATCGTTCATGTGGAAAGGATGGTTAGAGAGGTGATGTAAGGCAGGTTAAACGTAGGACAGAGTCTAGGAGGCTGTGGTGTTGAAAAGAGCATTTTTCCTGAGCCGTAGGCGCTAGCCTCGGATGCTATCGGGCAAATTGTGGCGAAGTCG
>JANODQ010000259.1:0-2867 GCA_031412775.1 Pirellulaceae bacterium
GCTGGCGACTTCGCAGTTACGCCGTCGTTATCAAGTGGCGACAACTGCGTGGGCAGCGACCCCGTTCG
The DNA here is from genome assembly GCA_031412775.1 of Pirellulaceae bacterium. Taxonomy (GTDB): domain Bacteria; phylum Planctomycetota; class Planctomycetia; order Pirellulales; family Pirellulaceae; genus JAIYDQ01. The sequence continues at coordinate 69 of JANODQ010000259.1, forward strand.
TATCTCGGGCGTTATCGCATTCGCAGACTTCGCCGCAGATTTTGCCATTGGGTTGACGATCGTGGATCCGGTAGTTTTATAGCTGCCCGTACCAGGCTCGCGTCGTCTGGATCTAACTGGCCAAGCCCATCGACACAAGTGAATGATTGCGATCAACATCAACGACACAACCGCAGTTTGGCCGACAAGTATCGCTCCGTCAGGCGCAATAGAGGCCAGCAGAACAAGCACAACGCTGAAAGCAACCCATATCAACGGCCTTCGAAACCACGTCGATAAACTCCAAAGTAAAGAAATTGCAATCACCGTTGAACCAATAGGCAACCAAATCCAAAATCGAGGAATCACTACAACGCTACCCGTTGCAGCATCTTGATTCATTAAGCCATTCTTCACGATGGAAGTTAAGACGTATTGATTCGTAGATTGTGGCAATGGTGGTTGACGCGAAGCGTTGAAATCGCGTTCGAAATCCAATTGATTTTGAGCTGCTACTCGCTTCATCCGCAAATCGGATATCGTCCAATTCCAATCGGCGATCCAGCTTGATGGGAAGGACCATAAAACTTCTTCGCTTGGTACTGCGATCTGCCAATCGCAAGATATGATTGGGCTGGCCTCCTCGATTTCAGGAATAAGCGGTTCGACTTTCGTAGCCAATCCGCTGGGAAGATTATACCAGTTCCAAAACTCTAATACGTGTGTCGAAGGCGTATCGGCGTTCGTGGAATCGAGAGGACACCAAAAGCTAATCCCTTCCGAAGTCGATATTGCAGACACGGCAACCCCATCGATGATTACCTTCAAGGTTTGAGGGTCCCAAATCTTAGGCAACTTAAATGCGACTCTACGGTCAGTTGTCTCAATCTTCATCACCACGCGTTGTCGCACTTGGGACTTATTGGTCAACGTTTGCAACCAAATTCGATCAATCGCAAAACTAGGCAAAGCAACTTTCTTGAGGTCCTGGCACTGCATTTCAAATAACACGTTTGAATCCAAGTGCGGCAAAGGAACAGGACCATCGAAGCTTGTGATTTGTGATAGATTCCCGTTCGCGTCTTTTACTTCGCATAAAATATCACCCTCGATTTTTAAGACTGGAGCCTTTTCGAGAACGGTGGATTGACTATCGATCTGAAGCTTGGCTATCGGGTACTTTCGTAACCAGGACGTTTGTGAATCCGAACCCTCGAATGGCTCTTTGCGAACAGCGACTTCCGAGCACGACAATTGAACATTTGCTTCTCTAAAGGCCTCAATCATGTCCGCTTCGATAAAGTAAAAGCCTGGGTCCGATGAATCCGGTCGAATCGTTACGGCGATGGGGATGTCGTTTAAAAGAAGTTCCCATTTCAAAGTCGTGTTCGGGGAATATACTGCCTCGATCACGTCCTTAGAAACTTGCACATCGAGATTAGGAACTCGAAAAGCGATCTTACTAAGATAGGGGCCTTCGACGTTTAGCTTCCATCGACGGTTCACAGTCCAGCTATTTTCTCGAGCGATAATATCTGTATTCGCTACTCCTGCAACAACCCTTGGAGTCAGCTTAAGTGGTGATTCCCACCTCGCTAAGTTACTGCCCGAGCGAAATCGATAAGCAAGCAGTGCATCGATAGGGCTTGGTAATTGGAAGTAAGATTGAAAGTTTACAAAACCGTCATTGGTTCTGGTCATCGCGGTTAGCTTCGCAGGTTCAGGCATCGCTTTGAATGGGCCTGGGGAAATATACAACCAACCATCACCTCGTTCTTGAACCTGCTCACGATTGCTTTTCAACCACCGAACCAATGGCAAAGTGATCGACATTGGAGTTGCATTTTCGACCGAAACGGGTCTCGTTGCTAAGAGCCGGATCGATTTGCTTTCAGGACCAGAGATGCTCGCGACCGAAGTACTGAGAGATCCCGGAACCACGCGTAGTGAAGATTCCTTCAATGAATCTGCGGGAATCAGATCGGCTGTATCCACCCACGAAAGACCATGCAAAGTCCAACCGGGTGCTTCAAAGGTCAGCTCTTGAAGTGACGCTGGAGATTGCGTGAATTGGTAGACACCATTGAGCTGAATTTCTTCGGTGGTGATCGTGGCCAAGTAGATGGACTTCAGTCGAACTTGAGCTTGATCGGTTCGAAGAATAGCTTCCAAAAGTCCGCCTTGCCGAGCAAAACGAAACTCGTATTCATTGCTGTCTTGAGCTAGATCTTGATTAAGAAATTGCAGCTCATTAGTCGAGGCCCAGGAGAATTGTTGATCCGATGGGACTCGCACCGAGATTCGTCCTTCATGTCGCTGTGCATCTAGAATTATTGGCGAAGAAAGAGTGATCGCTTGTTCCGATTTATCCGAAATCGGTAGACGCCACTCGATAGGAATCTCATCGGTGAACCCACGTGCTCGCTCGGATAGTCTGAGTAAAAGTCGTTGACGCTTCCCCTTGGATAAGCTCCGCTGCGGTGAGTTCGCCTCTAGAGTCTTCTTTTGATCGATAGTACCACCATTACTAGTAGTAACTGAAGTGAGAGCCCCTGGTACTGGGGACGTTTCATCCGAAATCGAAGGAGCATTCCCCAACGTCCACATGGTTTGCAAGCCTGGCGTTTGTGAAGGGATCCAAACTGCATTTTCAGGCAGCTCAAAAATGATATCTTGTGGACCGCGTCGACCTGTCGATCGAAGGCGAATCTTCGATCCGACATCCCAACGGAGTGACTGACGATTTAGTTGGAACCGAGTATCGCTTTCGGCTTCGATGACTCCAAGGCTTGGTTGTTCCAAGCCTTCGTTCCATGTGAG
>JANODQ010000260.1:0-3180 GCA_031412775.1 Pirellulaceae bacterium
TCCGAAACGACGCTTGTTAGATCGCGACCTTGTACATTGCAGAAGGCAACGATACGTCGCTGTACATGCTCGCGATTGAGCGTATTGGGGCCTGTCGTATCAAGGACGTCGACCACTTCTGCCAGTGAAACACGACGTCCCGAAGGAGTGTCGATGATCGTTTGAGCAATGACCTCGGGATCGCTGCGGGAGGCTTCGTCGTACCAGACTACCATCCCAAAATAACGGTCTTCGTCCAGAACCTGCGACACAACACGACCTTTGTAAGCGGTTTCCAATAGATCGGCGACATCGCCTGGAGTAAGTCCATGTCGAGCAGCATCCTCGCGACGAACCTGTAATCGAATTTGAGTTACTTCGACTTGAGGCTCCAGTTGTAAGTCGACAACGCCTGGAATTTGGCTCATGGCTGTGTAGATATCTTGACTCGCATTGCGTAGCTCACGAAGATCGTTGCCGAAAACCTTGACTGCAATTTGAGCACGCACGCCGGACATAATGTGGTCCAATCGATGGGATATCGGTTGCCCAATATTGGCTTTGATGCCCGGTATAAGTGTCACCTTATCTCGAATATCTGCCATCACTTCTTCATTGGGACGGCCAACAGTAGCGGAACCCCACAGGTGAGCTATCGGAATCAACCGGATCACCGCCGCGACGATCCCGGGCTTGTCGCGATGATGTTCTTGGATGCGAACGTCGATCTCCGATGAGTTGACCCCTTCGGCATGTTCGTCCAATTCGGCGCGTCCAGTGCGTTTGGAGACAGCCACGACTTCGGGGATATCGAGAATCATTTGCTCCGCTCGCTCGGCAAGTCTTTGACTCTCGGTCAAACTCGTACCCGGCTCCGTCTGAAAGCTGATTGTAAAAGTACCCTCATTAAATGGTGGAAGAAATTCTCCTCCCATCCAGAACAGTGTTGTAAGCGAAAGGGTGACACATAGCATGGTTACGACAAGCACGACATTTGCATTTCGCAGTGTCACTCGTAGTACGCGTGCTGCAACATTCTTCAATATCCGCAGCAATAATGGATCCTCGCGTTCGTCGAGGAACTTTGCGCCTGGTAGCAGGTAATAGGCAAGTACCGGAGTGATAGTTAGAGAAACTGCCAGCGATGCCAGCAAAGATACCATGTACGACATTCCAAGAGGTGCGAACATTCGGCCCTCGAGTCCGCTCATTGAAAACAATGGCAGCACAACCAATACAACAATCAAGGTTGCATAGACGATCGAGTTACGAACCTCACACGATGCGTCGTAGATCACATCCAACGCCAAGCGTTGCTGGTCGATAGGGAGTTGTCTATTTTCCTTGAGCCGTCGATAGATGTTTTCGATGTCCACAATCGAATCGTCCACCAAATCGCCGATGGCAACTGCGATCCCCCCGAGAGTCATGGTATTGATGGATATTCCGAACCAATGAAAAATCAGGAACGTCAGAAAAATAGACATCGGCATGGCCGTCAGAGAGCTGATGCTGGTGCGGAAATTCCACATAAACAGGAACAGAACGACAACGACCCAGATCGCGCCATCGCGAACGGCTTCGACTACGTTGTTGATCGCCGAACGAATGAAGTCGGCCTGCTTGAAAATTCGTCGTTCGATCAGCACATCCGGTGGCAAGTCTGCTTGCAACGCATCTAGGACAATTCCAATTTCGCGATCCAATTGCAGCGTATCCGCTCCAGGTTGTTTTTGGACTGCAAGGATGACGGCCGACCCGCCTTCGATCCCAGAATTGGTTTTGACACGAACACTACCGTCGCCACGTTTGACCGGACCGCCAAATTGAACCTCGGCGACTTCCTTGATGAGCACCGCTCGTTTGCCTCGCCATAGGATGGGTGTGTTTTCGATATCTTCAAGTGACAGACTTTGGCCACTGATCCGAATTAACGATTCACGAGGAGGTCGAACCATAATACCACCGCCAGCGAGCACGTTTGCTTTCTGCGCGGCATCGGTCAATTGTTGCAGTGTGATGTTTTGAGCAGCCAATCTCGCGGGTGACGTGATGATCTGATACTGCTTCAGCGTTCCGCCCATCACGGTGACTTGCGAAACGCCTTCTACTGCAAGCAATCGATTCCGAACCGTGAACTCACCCAGCGTCCGCAATTGCATTCGCTGGGTCTCTGCCGCAGCCTCGTTCTCGGCCACCACAGTGGAACGCAATCCAAGCAGCATGATCTCGCCCATGATCGATGAGATCGGAGCCATCACGGGATTAACTCCGGCTGGCAAACGGGCGTTCAAGATTTGCATCTTTTCAGCGACGATTTGTCGGTCGCGGTAGATATCCGTCCCCCATTCGAATTCAACCCAAACGATCGATAGTCCAATACCCGACGCAGACCGAACCCGCTGTACGCCTGTTGCGCCATTGAGTTGATACTCGATGGGGCGTGTGACGAGGACTTCAACTTCCTCGGGTGCTAAGCCCGGTGCTTCGGTCATGATGGTGACCGTCGGTCGATTCAAGTCGGGAAAAACATCAACCGGCATTCGGCTCAGGTTGAAGCCGCCGTAGACAAGTATCAACAACGCACCGATCAGTACGATGCCTCGGTTGTGGAGTGAGAGACGGATAACGGCGTTGAGCATATTGGTTACTTGAGAGCCGCATAGCCCGATTGAAGCGAGGTCGCACCACTAACAGCAATGGACTCACCTACCGACAATCCACTGACGACTTCGATCTGTAAATCATTTGCGCGTCCTGTGACGACGAATCGACGTTCGAAGATTGCATCGGCTCCTTCAACAAACACATAAGATCGCATCCCTTCACGGACGATGGCTTTCAATGGGACGGTCAATGAATTTTTAGCGTAGCCGGTTTCGACATGGATTCTCGCAAGCATATTGTGTTGCAATGTAAACGACGGTTTTTCCTGTAATTCGATCCACACGGACAGGGTTTGGTCGCCCGTAGTTATCAATTGACCGCTACGCGAGATTATCCCCAATACAACTTCGTCCGGTGACGCGACGAATCGAATTCGCACCTGTTGTCCAAGCCGAACATGTGGGAAATCTCGCTGCGAAATGAAACCTTGCACCCAAGCGTGGCTAACCTCATGGATTTCAAAAAGCGGTTCGTCGGGTCGCACTACATGCCCCAGGAATTTATCGAAGCTTACAATAATTCCGTCGATCGGAG
>JANODQ010000261.1:0-2672 GCA_031412775.1 Pirellulaceae bacterium
CCATCAAAGTGGAAGTTGCGGAACAACCGACCAGTGACGCCCTTCTCATCGCCGATCGCATCGTCTCGGCAGTCGGACCCTACTCGCTTCCACCAACGCTTGCTCCTATCAAAATCCCCGACATTCAAATGCCTGCAATTGAGATCGATAACGTCGGCGTTGCGATCGATGAAAAGCGACTCGGACCGACTCAATGTGTTACTAGCGTGGAACGAATTGCACTGGATACATATGCCGCAAATAGATCGTCAATCGTCGCACGGGCGGTGGTAAGACGAGTCCTTAAAAAGGCTTCGATTGTTGCCGCAAAAAAAATAGCAGGAACGGAAGGACTCACTTCTTTTGCGATGGATGCAGCAGGTGTTGCATGGGAAGCAACCGAATCGGCTGATACACGCTGCTGGGGATTGTTGCCGCGTGAGATTCAAGTCATGCGTATTGAGGTTCCTGCTGGAAGTCGCCAAATCACTCTTCATCCGCTTATTCGCGATCGAGTCTCCGGCCCGGCCAATACGGTTTCCGTTCACGTCAATGAAGGCGAAAACACCTATGTTTTGGCGTGTTTTCCAGATAGTCATACCATCGGCCAAATCCGTTCGAACCGCTGAACTGGCCCTCTGGACTGCTGCGACTTGTCACAGCTTTTAGACTTATCTAGCGTTGCTCAATCTCGAACATCAATGCAAATCAAAAGGTCTTTTTTTCGAATCGACACGAAGTCAGCAACCAAACTCGTCTCCCAATCGTTCTTCGTGTTTTCGTGCTCATACTCGTGCTCAGTCGAAGACGGTGCTCGTGCTCGAATCCGGTCGTTCGAGTACGATCACGAGCACCATTTTATTGATCACGAGCACGATTTCTTAATCCGTTCTTCAAAAATCGCGACTTCAAAAAACGCTAGCCTCGGGTGCTATCTGGTAAATTGTGGTAAAATCGAAACCCGTGTCTAGCGCCATCGGCTCAGGTTTCATCAGCCAAGGCCCAGCACTATAAAGCGTCAACTTGGAAATTGCCGACAGTATTCGTAGACTGCCATCGTGGTTGCAGTTGCTACGTTGTAGGAAAATGGTTTTCCATAGACGGGTATTTCGATGACGGCGTCGAGCAGATCGAGTTCTTCTTGACTTAGGCCTTCGCGTTCACTTCCAATTACGAGTGCTGCCTTGTGTGGAAATTGATAGTCAAAGAGATTTTGCGAATTGGTGGTTTGTTCGAGACCGATTCGTGGGATGTTGTCTCGTTTTAATTGCTCCAGTACGGGCAGGAGCGAACGACGTTGAATGATTTCAACGACATCGACGGCATCGCGAGCAATTTCTCGATCGACTTTCCCTGAACCGCATTGAATGATCGTTCGAATACCGGCACAGCCGCACAGTCGAACGATTCGGCTTAAGTTGACGTTGCTTCGCATGGGAGCGAGAACAATGGTTAATTCGCGAGTCTGTGTGAGCGTACTGGGCGGCTTATGTCGAAGGTGTTCGAATCGTGGCATGAACTATCAAGCCATCCTGGCCATGAGAAGTTCACGTTGGCAGAGCAACTCTTTTGGCATGTCGTGGTAGAGCTTCAAAAAGAAATCGTTTTGGCTTGTAATTTCTGCAAGCCATTCATTCTGGCTGAAAGCCATCGCCGCATCAAACTGCAACTCGTCAAAGCCGTCGATTCCATCGGTATCAAAATCGACAAAGTGAGGCGTCCAACCGATTGGTGTTTCGTGACCAGCGATTCGACCTTGGCATCGTTTCACAATCCATTCCAAAACGCGCACGTTTTCGCGAAAACCTGGCCAAAGAAATTTGCCACTCTCATTTTTGCGGAACCAGTTGACGTGAAAAATACGGGGCAATTGCCGGATGAGCTTGCGCATGTTTAACCAATGAGCAAAATAGTCACCCATGTTGTAGCCGCAGAATGGAAGCATCGCCATTGGATCTCGTCGCACATGTCCAACTGCACCGGTTGCAGCCGCTGTTGTCTCAGAACCTTGTGTTGCACCTAAGAAGACTCCATGCGTCCAATCGAACGCTTGGAAGACCAAAGGCATGGTGGACGGCCTGCGTCCCCCGAAAACGATTGCGTCTATTGGAACTCCTTGGGGGTCTTGCCAAGCGGGATCGATGTTCGGGCATTGTCCTGCTGGGGCGGTGAATCGAGAGTTCGGATGAGCCGCGGGTCGACCACAATCGGGGGTCCAGTCTTTACCAGTCCAGTCGATCAAGTGAGATGGTGGATCGGAGAGTCCTTCCCACCAAACGGACTGATCATCGGTAAGAGCGACGTTGGTAAAAATAGTGTTGCTTGCCATCGCCTCCATCGCACCCGGATTCGAGTGCCATGACGTTCCCGGAGCGACACCGAAGAAACCGGTTTCCGGATTGATCGCGTGCAGCTTTCCACTCTCACCAGGCCACAACCACGCAATATCATCTCCTACGAGTGTCGTCTTCCAGCCTCGCTTGGTGTAGTGTTCTGGTGGAATCAACATTGCAAGATTGGTCTTACCGCACTGGCTTGGGAACGCTGCTGTTAGATAGGACTTGATGCCATCGGGTGATTCCAGCCCCATTATCAGCATGTGTTCGGCCAACCAGCCTTGATCTCGCGAGATAGCGGTCGCCAGTCGAAGCGCTACGCACTTTTTTCCTAGCAATGCGTTCCCACCGTACCCG
>JANODQ010000262.1:0-3384 GCA_031412775.1 Pirellulaceae bacterium
GCAAGATCACGATCCGACTGCAATTGAATCACAATTCGACAGCAGCTCTCGCCGAAGTGAACGCAAGACTTCAGCAAGTCCGCCGTGACTTGCCCAACGAAGCTGAACCGCCAGTGATCGAACTGGAACGAGCCGATCGCCCCTACGCCTCGTTTTATTTGAGCTTCACTTCAGATCGATTCGACTTGCCTTCGTTGACCGATTTTCTCAATCGCTCGGTTCAGCCGCGATTGTCTACGTTGGCCGGTGTTCAACGAGTCGGTACCGAGGGGGGCAGGACACCTGCGATGCGAATTTGGATTTCTCCACAGCGACTTTCGGAAGTCAATCTTACGCCCGGAGATGTCTTCGGTGCCCTGCGTCGTAACAATTTCCTTGCCGCCATCGGTCGTGTAAAAAGCGACGCTGTTCAAGTCGATCTGTTGACCAACACCGACCTGAGAACCGTCTCTGAGTTTCAAGATTTAATTGTCTCGCAAGATGACGGAACAATTATTCGGTTGGGGGACATTGCAAATGTAGAAATGGGGGCTGAGGAATCCGTCACCACGGCAATGTATCGAGGCAAAGAGGCGGTCTATTTGTCGGTTTGGCCATTGCCTGGCACGAATGAAATCGAGGTTGCTTACCGACTACGAGAAGCGATGGAAGAGCTGCGGCCGAGTCTTCCCAAACACATCGATATGCAACTCGCTTACGATGCGACACTCTTTATGCAGGATGCACTCAAAGAGATTTCCAAAACACTCGTTGAAACGATTGCGATTGTTGGAATCGTCGTCTTTCTGTTCATGGGATCGGTCCGAACCGCCCTCGTACCCTTAGTCGCTATGCCTGTCTCTTTGATTGGAGCAACGATCGTGATGTACTTGATGGGATTCTCATTGAATCTTTTGACGCTTTTAGCGATTGTGCTAGCGGTCGGTTTAGTTGTCGATGATGCGATTGTGGTTGTTGAGAATGTCCAGCGACATATCCTGGAGGGTCACTCGCGAAAGCAAGCTGCATTAATCGGCTCGCGTGAATTAGTTGGACCAATTATTGCCATGACGATTACGCTTGCGGCAGTCTACGCACCGATTGGATTCCAGGGTGGGCTTACTGGGATGCTGTTTCGCGAGTTCGCCTTTACGCTCGCGGCTGCAGTGATCGTGTCGGGGATTGTTGCCGTGACTCTTTCGCCAATCATGAGTGCAAAACTGCTGAGTCCTTCTGGCAAGGAGGGATGGCTAACGCGGCAAGTCAACGCTGCGTTCTTGTTCCTTCAAAAGCTGTACGGCAAGTCGCTCGAATCTGTCCTTGCGATTCGCTGGGCGATTGCCTTTGCAACAATCTTGGTAGCGATCGCTGCGTGGCCACTTTATCAATTTTCCGCAAAGGAACTCGCACCCGTCGAGGATCAAGGCGCAATCGCGGTTGTTCTGGAAGCCGCGCCCGATGCGACGCTCAAGTCGACGACGAAATGGGCAACAGAATTGGCAACTAAATTTCACGAGCTTCCTGAAGCCGACTACATGTGGGGATTGGTGAATGCGGGTGGCGGCTTTGGTGGAGTCATTACTGTCGACTGGCATGATCGCAAACGAAGCACAACGGAAATGTACCCAGAAGTTTATGGATTGGCATCGCAAATTCCTGGCTTACGATCGTTTCCTGTATTAGTTCCTCCGCTACCAGGTGCAGGCCAGTTTGGAGTGGAGCTGGTTCTCAAGAGCGATCAACCGACCGAACGACTTTTGGAGATGGCGGATCGAATTACGCAAGCCAGTCGAGCAGCGAATATGTTTTTGTTTGTCGATTCGGATCTCAAGCTGGATTTGCCTCAAGCGAGAGTCATCATTGATCGCGAGAAGATCGCCGACTTGAAAATGGATCAAGCCGCAATCGGACAAGAACTCGGTGTTCTGCTCGCTGGAGGTTACGTAAATCGATTCAACTACTTCAATCGTTCGTATCAAGTCATACCGCAACTTGCCGAGTCCGATCGAGCTTCGATTTCTGCTTTGACCGATTTGAAGATTCGTATTCCAGACGGAAGCCTTGTGCCGGTCTCTAGCTTTGCTTCCATCGAACCAGCAACCGCCCCGCGAGTTCTAAATCGTTTCCAACAGCAAAGTGCTGTTCGAATCTTTGCAGAAGCGTATCCCGGCGTCACCAAGGAACAGGGGCTTGCGGTCATCGAGGAGATCGCTCGAGGAGTTGTCGCCGATATGGCAGTGATTGATTACGCTGGCGAGTCACGCCAAATTCGGCAAGAAGGTGCATCGCTCGCGGTCACGTTGGGCTTTGCATTGCTGTTGATCTACTTGGTACTCGCAGCACAATTCAAGTCCTTTCGCGACCCATTGATCGTCCTGTTGGGTTCGGTCCCTCTGGCTATCACCGGAGCATTAACGCTGACGTTCTTGGATTTGACTACCATCAACATTTACTCCCAAGTCGGATTGATTACGTTGGTTGGTTTGGTCGCAAAGAATGGAATTCTTATTGTCGAGTTCGCGAACCACTTGCAAGAGCAAGGGCTAACAAAATATCGCGCGATAATCGAAGCTTCGCAAACACGTTTGCGACCCGTATTGATGACTTCCGTCGCAACAATCCTGGGTCACTTCCCACTAGTGCTGGTAACCGGCCCCGGAGCCGAAGCAAGAAACAGCATCGGGATTGTTTTAGTCGCGGGAATGGGAATCGGAACGTTATTCACGCTCTTCGTCGTTCCGTCGCTGTACCTCATGATCGCAGGTAATCACCGCGAGCTAGAGGAGCTTGCAGAGACAAACCTGCACGAAGGAGTGATTGAGATTGCAGGAACTTAACCGGTAGGCAATTGCAGTAATTGAAGAACTGGTATTAAGAATTGCCTAGCGTTTCTTTCTTGCATTGTACAATTCGAGCATGGAGATAACGCCGTCTTGGTCGATGTCGACCTTGTTGAATTCACCGTTGCTGGCGGGCCACTCGTCTGCGGTGATTCGTTTGTTTTTGTCACGGTCCATCGCGGCCATGCCTTTATCTAGAAACGAAACCCATTTCGTTTCGACACCCGCAGGATCAAAACCACCGCCTCCTGAGCTGGAGGAAACGCTTCCCGTTGCCGTTGGTGCGGAAGAGGTTGTAGCTCCGGAACTAGATGTCGATGAACTTCCGCCGCTGCCTCGCATGACGCCCTTCTTGACTGCGGCCATCAGTTCCGCGGTGGTAATTGTTCCGTCATAGTTCGTATCAAAACTTCGAAATTCTTGGACCGTAGAATCATCCCAATTCGAGGCGAACTCGTGCATCATGACTTGTCCGTCAGCGTCAGCGTCGCTAGTGGTGAACCAACCTTGAACACCTTGAACCTTAGCGAACTTGCCGGTCTTTGGAGCGATTCGATAGTGAGCT
>JANODQ010000263.1:0-6333 GCA_031412775.1 Pirellulaceae bacterium
ATGAACATACACGTGACTAAAACAGTTGCCGTGTAGATCCCGACTATTCCGCCAACAAGCGGAAAGTAGATTACCGACTTGCGAAGTGCTGCATAGTAATAATCGGCGGACTTACCCATCGTACCCGTTACAGGAATACGGGTCAGAAATTGGACTGCGGTGGTAAAGCATTCCCAATGAGTTGGATTGGGTGCTTCTGGTTCTAAAGCAGTTTCATTCATTCCAGTTTCAATTCCTCAAGGGTTGCCATTTCGCGAATCATGGCTGCTGCCAAATCAATTATAGGCAGCGAGGCCAACGCACCGGTCGCTTCGCCCAAACGCATTTGCAAGTCCAATACGGGTTGTAATCCAAGTGCCGCCAACGCAATCGCATGACCAGGCTCGACCGATTGATGCCCCGCGATCATCGCCTCTGATGTTCTAGGAGCTATCGACTCTGCGACAAGTGCCGCAGCGGTTGCGATGAACCCATCCAAGACTAGGGTCGCCCCAAGCTTTGCACCTTCGGCATAGTAACCCGCAAGTGCGACTATCTCCAGTCCTCCGACTTCGCAGGCGATTTGCTTTGGTGAAGTTAAACCAAGTGAACGGACCCGATGAACAGCCCCTGTAACAACATGCTTTTTTCGAATCAGTCCCTCGTCGTCGACTCCCGCACCGCGCCCCACTACGACGTCGGGGTCGATGTTAGTTATCAATGCCACTAAGCAGCTGGCCGAAGTGGTATTTCCGATTCCCATTTCACCGCCAATTAAGATCTTGTTTCCTTTTTGGATCGCGATGGTTGCACGCTCCACGCCAACGCTCCACGCATGTTCAAAATCTTCAACGAGCATTGCAGGCTCATGAAGGAGGTTGGCAGTTCCCCGTCGTTTGGCTGCGTGAATGATCGGAGCTGAATTGTGAGCTGAAGAGTCTGATGAAAGTATTGTTCTCTCTGGGCCGTAGCCGCTAGTCTCGGGCGCCGACGTGTTTTCTATGGCGGAGTCGGTACCGGTGGCAGAGTCAACACCAGTGGCTAGCGCCATCGGCTCAGTGATTATCTGGCTGGCTAATCCAACATCGATCACTTCGTAGCTACATCCAAGAGCACGCGAGAAGACGCCGCTGGCGGTCCGTTGACTGGGCATCAGCGCGACGACTGCCTTGGTAACGCTACTGGGCCAAGCGGATACGCCTTCTGCAACCACGCCATGATCGGCTGCGAAGACAGCTACGTAACGCGGCTTCGTCACGGGCGTGATGGTTTGCTGTATCTCACAAAGCCTCACTGCGATCGACTCGAGCACGCCCAGGCTTCCCGGCGGTTTGCAGAGGATCGCAATTCGATCCGTGATTCTTTTCAAAAACGATTCGCGATCGTTTTCAGGGCGATCAATCAAAATATCAACTCGCTTTCACGTAGCTGCGTCTTTCCGAGACGCAGTATTGGTCTATCGTCTCTGAGAGACGTTGCCACGTGTTTTACAGGACTCGCCATAGTTCGTCGATGCTTGCACGACGCTCCCAATCCAAACGCTCAAGCAACGGCGTTGTCTCGTAGCTTTCAGATGGATATCCCAAACAGAGATAGGCGATCAGTTGCCACGATTCGGGAATATCGAGTATTGCATTAACGCGTGAAGGTTGCAGGATGGAGACCCAGCCGATCCCGATCCCTTCGCATCTAGCTGCTAGCCAAAGGTTTTGAATAGCTGCGACCACAGAATAAATGACCGACTCGGGCATGGTTTGTCGCCCCAGCCCGTGTCCTCGTTGAGGATCTTGGACAGCGAAGACGGCCATATGCTCGGGTGCTTCTTGAAGGCCTGCTAGCTTTAGGTTTTTGTACGCCGACGCGATCGAATCGTCTTGATAGATTTCACCGGCTTCCGCCTTCTGGAAATTGTAATGTTCGATAATTGCGTCTCGCGTATGACGTGATTCAACCGATACAAAACGCCAAGGCTGACAAAAGCCAACCGAAGGAGCCAGGCAGGCGGCCTCCACCAATCGTTTCACCATTCCATCGGGCATTGGATCCGATCGAAAGTGGCGAACGTCTCGACGAAGCTGGAGTAGCTTCAGTAAGTCGTCAAGTTTCAACGCAGTTACGTCGAGTTCGTTCGTCATTAGAAATTGTTTTCTTTGGAGTACGGCGACTCGTCGCCGCTTTAAGATTTATCAATAGGTATTCTAAGCAAAGCAATCCATGTAGATAGAACGACATTTTTTTACGCCACGTCCCTCGCCCGAAAGCTTGGACAAGTCACAGCACTCCAAAGCGTTTAGCCGATTATCCGCGTCAGTTTTCGTCGTTGAATCATTATTGCCGACCCAATAACCGCGAGTAAACAAATACTCGATGGCTCGGGAACGGCGGTAAGTTGCAGGTTGTCGAGTGCAACGTAGGTTGGAGTGTTGATTCCATAATCGCCCACATCTGTCGAGGAGAATGTGAGACTCACCGAACGAGCGTTGGCGATACTTGCCAAACTCACATTCCGCCAGCTATCGACAATGAAGTCTTGAGAGTTATCGCCATTGCGAAAATCTGCAAGATTTACTGGAACGGATCCAACTAATGTCCCCGTCCCATCGGAACCGTCGTATCCATTGAGCGTTACACGAAACAAGTCTGGGTCGTTGCCAGACGTTCCTCCGAACTTCTTTGCATAGGCATCGCCATCTCGCATAGAGATGGCTCCGTAGGTTCCGTTCGTCAGATCGACCGATTGCAGGAGCATACCCAACGGAAGATTGAAGTAGGCGCCGCTGGAATATGCCATGGCGTAGTTTTGTCCTGCGGCAACGCCTCCGCTACCGTTGGATCCACCACCAGCAAATGACGCGTACTGGTTTGAAAACCCGGATGCGGTTGTGTTAACGACATTGCTGTAGCTCCAGCCGCTCCAAAACCCACCAAAACTACTGTCATAACTGTTGTTAAAAAAAACACCACCGCTAGACCAACCACTGCTATTGGTAGCTGGACCTCCGTTGTAAAACGATCCGTCACCCCCTGGGCTCAGCGGTGCAAAGACTGTCTTGTCTTCAAAGGTAACTAAAAGATTTGCTTCCGCGAAAGCTGGGGAAAGAGCGAGAAAACACACACACACAATTCGAAGTTTCATCGAATGAACATCCTTAAAAAAGGGTTCTCTACCGAGACAAACTCGTAGAGTCATCGCGAGCCACTGTTGATTTCGAAACCAAAACTTTTGCTGGTTACGGACATAAGCGGATTCGCCGCGAACAGTAAATCAAAAAAGATATTTGGCGTTGATAGGCTGGCCAGTTGCTTGGAAGCCTTCACTACACAAAATCAACTTTGCGGCGAATGCCTCAATCCGAGAAGGCACGTATTCACCATCATTTCCGGTAGGTCTTCTGACTCGTTATCTATTCGATTTTAAAGCCTTCTCACTCGAACGAATCGAGCAATGGCACCTCCTTGAAGAAGAAAATCGAATCTGCAAAGTGAAATAATCACCGTGCTGATAACTTACAGCGGCTGGACCGTCCCGGAATCGCACCGGGTTCCCTGTTCGCGGATGAAACAAACTACTTCACCCGTCACCGTAAACGTCAGTGTAAAGTACGTAAGCCAATACAAACTGTCAAGCGCTTTCGCCGCCGAGTGATTACAATGACGCAGATACGACAACCGTATCTACTGATCTGCCTAGGAATACCGTTTCACGCATGAACCCGATTAATTTTGCACTTCGTCGTCCACGAAGTGTTATCGTTGGATTGATTGCGATAATCCTTGTCGGGCTCGCTGTCGTACGTCCCAAATCGGTTGACGAATGGCTGAAGGGACGAGGGATAGAGCTTCCGATAAAGCGAATGTCGGTTGATATCTTTCCGTCGCTGAATCTCCCGGTGATCTACGTTTGTCAGCCCTACGGTGGTATGGATCCGGCTCAGATGGAGGGGCTTCTAACGAATTACTACGAGTACCACTTTCTCTACATCAACGGTATTCATCACGTTGAAAGCCGAAATGTGCAAGGGACAGCACTAATGAAATTGATTTTTCATCCTGGCACCAATATGGCCCAGGCGATGGCGGAGACAATCAATTATGTAAACCGATCGCGTGCGATGATGCCTCCCGGAACAGTTCCTCCTTTCGTGATGCGTTTCGATACCGGAAGCGTTCCTGTTGGCTATCTTGTCTTATCAAGTGGAACCAAAACGATCGCTGAGATCCAGGATCAAGCGCTCTTCAAAGTTCGTCCGATGTTTTCTTCGTTGCCTGGTGTTTCGGCACCACCACCTTTTGGAGGAGCTGCACGAAGTATTGTCGTTCGCGCAAATCCTGACCGCTTGCGAGCCTTCGGGCTATCACCAGATGATGTGATTGGAGCACTCACAAAAGGAAACACAATCACGCCCTCAGGAAATGTTCGAATCGGTGATAGTTATCCTTCAGTACCAACTAACGCGATGATTCGCGATGTTCGCGAATTGGGACAGATTCCACTGAAGACTGGCCCTCAGACAGTGTACTTGCGAGACATCGGTAGTATTGAAGACGCAAGTGACATGATTACCGGTTATGCTCTCGTCAACGGTCGTCGAGCTGTTTACATCTTGGCAACGAAACGCGCTGATGCATCGACAATGAATGTTATTGGCGAGATTAAGCAAGCCTTGCCTAAGATGCAAAAGGAGTTGCCAGAAGATATCAAAGTGGCTTTCGAGTTTGATCAATCTCCGTATGTCACGGGGGCGATATCGAGCTTAGCTACTGAAGGCTTTTTAGGAGCGATACTCACCGGTCTGATGGTGCTCGTGTTTCTACGAGACTGGCGAAGCGCGATAGTGGTGGTGCTCAATATCCCGCTTGCAATTTTGTTCTCGATCGTGGGGCTGTGGTTAACTGGTCAGACTATCAACTTGATGACTCTCGGCGGCCTCGCGTTATCGGTTGGTATTTTGATCGACGAAGCCACCGTAGAGATCGAAAATATTCACACGCAAATGAAGAAGCAGCCCTCGGTGGCAATCGCGGTTTTGAATGGAAATCGACAAACCGCAGTTCCGCGTTTACTGGCCATGCTATGTATTCTGGCTGTCTTTGTTCCAACGTTTTTTATGCAAGGGGCTCCGCGAGAGCTTTTTTATCCGCTGTCACTTGCTGTCGGGTTTGCGATGATTGGCTCTTATGTCCTTTCAAGCACTATGGTTCCCATACTGTGTGTTTGGTTGTTGAAGAATGATCATCCGGTAGTTGTGAAGGAGACTCGTCAAGTATTCTCGTTGCCGGGGTTTCAAAGCTGGACCCAGTTGATGATCTCTTTACGTTGGGTTGTAGTACCTAGCTACTTGGTCTTATGTGCCGTCACGATTTGGTTATCGATTGCTGCGATTGGTGTTGATATTTTTCCAAGGATCGATGCGGGTGAATTCCGGCTACGCATGCGTGCGAAGGATGGAACCCATATCGATGTTACCGAGCAGATTGCGTTACGAGTCTTAGACTCAATTAAACAGGAAACGAAAGGGAGCGACGGCAAAGACAACATCGCGCTCACGCTTGGATACGTCGGTACAGTTCCTGCTTCTTTTCCGATCAACTCGGTATATCAATTCATGCGAGGACCAGAAGAAGCCGTTTTTCGAATCGCACTTAGGCCTAATTCTAGTATCGAAACAGAGCAACTCCTCAGTAGTTTGCGGACGAAGTTCAGAAAAGAGTTTCCTGACGTGCGATTCTCGTTCGAGCCAGCCGACATCATCAGTGAGGTCATGAGCTTCGGATCTTCGGCTCCGATCGAAGTCGCAGTTCGTGGTGGCTCGCAAGCCGAGAATCGTGATTTTGCGACCAAGGTACAAACTGCTTTAACGAAGCATCCGAGACTGCGCGATGTTCAGATTGTACAAGCGTTGGATTACCCAACGATCGATGTCAAAATCGATCGCGAAAAGTCTGGACTTGCAGGAGCTACGATGGATCAAGTCAGTCGTTCAGTGCTTGCGGCAACTTCTTCAAGTCGATTTGTCGTTCCTAATTATTGGCCAGATCCAAAAACAGGCGTTGGATATCAGGTTCAAGTTGAAATCCCGCAACCAGCGATGAAGTCACTTAACGATTTAGGAACGGTTCCAGTCTTGAACCGCGCCCAGGAAGGGCCGCTGCTGCTGCGTGATGTTGCACAGTTGAGTCAATCAACAACAGCAGGCGAGTTCGATCGCTACAACATGAAACGTGAGCTTTCTCTTACCGCAAACGTAGTCGGACCGGACCTTGGAGAGGTGGCCCGCGAAGTGTCTGGCTTATTGGAACAAGTCAAGAAAGAAGACGATGCGGCGAAAGACTCACAAGAGAAACTGGGGTTGA
>JANODQ010000264.1:0-3585 GCA_031412775.1 Pirellulaceae bacterium
ACCAAGCTATCCACACCCAAACGAGCGGCTGACTTCAACAAATGTTTGTGTGATGCACTCGAAGAACGATTACGCCAAGTTCGTAAATCTCGCGCCGAAAGCATCATTACAGAACTGAGGCATGCACGCGATGCAGCACGGGTTGGGCAAACAACTGCAACAAAGCGATTACAGGAAATGGAAGCCAAAGCGGGATTAGAGTTAGGTGACCTCCGAGGCATGACCGACATGATCGCAGGAGGTTCCAACTCACGAACCCAGATTGATCTCATCAAGTCCGAGTTGCGGTCAGGTGAGACCCAGCAACAACAGTTGCTGAACGATATCAAACTCATCAAGGACGCGATCGCTGACCCATCCGGCTTTCTCGTGACACCGAGCGAGCTGGTTAACACCCAGCCAGGCCTGAAGAAATTGCGCGAAGGTTACGCAGACGCACAGATCAGCGCTTCGCAGCTTTCGGGTAGGTTTACCGAACAGCATCCGATTTTCATCGCAGCTAAAACCAGCCAGCTGTCAATCCGTGAGAAGCTCGTCGAAGAACTTCAGGCTTCGCTAACTAATCGCGAGCAAGAACTAAAACTGCTTGTTGGAAAACAAGATCGCCTTAAAAATGTTCTCGATAACACAGAGGTCAAACTGGGTGCGATCGCTGAAAATCGAGCCGAGTATGCGAATCTTATATCCGAAGTAAAAACACGAACAACAATCCTTGAGTCTGCAGAACGTGAACTCGCCGAAGCAACCGCGTCCTCCGATGCATCCCTTTCGACCAGCCTCATCACTCGATTAGACGATCCGGTGATATCCGATAAGCCAATCGGCCCGGGGCGGACTACGATAACGGTACTTTGCACAATTGCAGGTCTTGTATTCGGTCTGGGTTTGACTTTCGTTATTGTTCCCTCCGAGTCTGGGAAGAGCTTTGGAAGAAGGCTCGGCGACATGGGCTTTCGACGTCGTAGCGAAGACCTCTCCACCTCTCCAAAAGAACAACGCGCCGGCACGCGAGCAACTGATCCAGTTGCAGCAACGCCCAGAGAGTTGAATCAACGAGGTTCCGACCGAAGTCAAGATAATACGATAGTCACCGATCGTAGAAAAAGTAACGAATCATCACAAGTTCTTTCCGGCAGCAAACCGGTCGCCGAACCTAATGCGTCCCCGATCCAAACACCCATTATTCTTGTCAACCCTACTACTGCAATAGCGGCAGAAGCATCGATTCCAAGCATACCAGTCTCTCGCGAAGGAGTTATCTTTCATCCCCTTAAAAGCAGAGCATCCGAATCACGAGACCAAGTGTTTCGTGAGCTGTCCTCTGCTGCTCCAGTCGTCGTCGATCAAGAACTTGCTTCCATCGATGCCATCCGTGAAGCATCCTCTCTTAGCTCCTCCGATACGATGTCAGCCAGTGAACGCCGGCAGCACCCACGATCTACAAAATCGAATTCGCCAGCAACGCCCAGCTTCGGCCTTCGCCCTTCGACAAGAACCTAAGTTGGGTTCTAAACAAGCAGTAGCATCTCTTAGAGTAAAGTCTGTCGAATGCGGAATAAGATTTTTGTCGCTCGTATCATTCCCGATGCAGGTTTGAAATTACTGCGTGAGCAATTTGATATCGATGTTTGGCAGGAATTTTTACCACCAAATCGTGAGGCAATTTTAAGTCGCGTCAAAGGAGTTGTCGGCTTGTTACCACTGCTGAGCGATAGAATCGACGCGGAGGTTATGGATGCTGCCGGACCTCAACTGCGCGGGATCGCTAACTTTGCAGTCGGTTACAACAACATCGACGTAGCTGCAGCCGTTAAACGTGGCATCGCCGTCGGCAACACGCCTGATGTGCTGACTGATGCAACAGCCGACACCGCAGTGGGCTTGGTACTCGCTGCCGCGCGACATTTCCAATCATCGATCTTGCAAGTGCGTGCTCTTCAATGGAAGACCTGGGAACCGATGGGGCTACTCGGTCATGAACTTAACGGTAAGACGCTAGGGATTGTCGGTATGGGACGAATCGGGGCTGCGGTCGCACGGAAGCTGGTCGGCGGTTGGGGCATGAAAGTTGTCTACACTTCACGATCACCAAAACCAGAAATCGATCACGAGTTCAACGCCACACGAGTCTCCATGGACGACCTGCTCGCTCAAAGCGATGTCATTAGCCTCCATACGGATCTCAACGAGCAAACAAAACACATGATCAGCGAACGCGAGTTTGCACTCATGAAACCGAATGCCATTCTCGTGAATACCGCACGCGGTGGAGTCATCGATCAAGTCGCCCTGTACAAAGCGTTGAAATCGAAGTCGATTTTCGCAGCAGGCTTAGATGTGACCGACCCCGAACCCCTTCCAGATGACAGCCCACTGCGAGAACTCGAAAACTGCACGATCCTTCCTCACATCGGTTCGGCAACCTTTGAAGCTCGCGACCGCATGTCGGTGATGGCTGCTCAGAATCTAATTGCCGCATCTGCTGGTCGTCCGATCCCGTTCCCGGTGCGATGAGTACTCGATCCAATAGCGAACCAAATCGGGCAACGAATTAAAGCACCTCCATTCTTTTGTTTTTTAAATCTTATAACACTGCTAGTGTTTGGTAATTTTCAACATTCAGAATCGACCGCGCCAGGAGACTCTCTTGCCAACGCGACTTTGAATCCATGCTGTCCATTGAATCCACAAGAACCAAGCAACCGATAACGGATGAAGAACAATAGCCAACCAGTTTTGCGAGAATCGGTTAACCACAATTGCTCGAGGTACAAATGAAAGAATACTCGCGAGTCCTAAGAGCAAGTACACGTAGCTTTGCTTGTTGCTAACAAAGACCACAATCGCGATGAAAGAAACAAAAGGCAACACTGCTGAACCTGCGAGAAGGATCGTAAAGGGAACAATGCGTCCTGTTGATGCGATCCCTTCTGTCGCGTTCTTCATTAACCCTCGAACCACCTCACTGCATGTTGTGTACATTCTGCATCTTGCAATATCGCTCGCATCGAAGATGTCAGTATGCATATCGTGAACACGAAACGCTCGTGGCAATTTAATACCGTCATGGCGAGAAGCTCGGATTGCTCGATGCCCGTCACAACGCCAATAAGCTTCGCTTTGGGCTAGCATCAACTGCCCACATCCTGCAGAAAACCCTTTGGATGTACTCTTTCGCATTTGCTCAATGGGGAGATACCCAAGCAACACAAAGTGCATCAATGGAATAAGCATTTTTTCCGCCAGTGTTTTTGTCTCCTGCAATGGAAAGCCACTTAGCAATTCGACATCCTGCTTTTTCGCCTCGGCAATCATCCGAGGAATGGCGTCTTTGGAAAACCGCACATCTGCGTCAACGAAAAGGAACCATGGATGATTGGCCGCTTTTGCGAGCCGCCAGCACGCATGCTGCTTACCGTTCCATCCCTCAGGCAGCGGAATCGCATCGATTAATCGAACTCTTGGATCAGTCGCAGCAACCTCACGGACAATCGAGGCCGTGGCGTCTTCGGAACAGTCATCCTGCACGATTACTTCAAGCCCCGGATTGTCGTAGCGAAGGACACTTTCAAGTGCGGCAAGAAT
>JANODQ010000265.1:0-2008 GCA_031412775.1 Pirellulaceae bacterium
GATTCACGAACGAGGCCTTAAGCTTCCGAAGAACTAATGGTAGTCGTTACAACCCGGTTATCGGCTACATCTTTACTTTTGTGTCGGACGTTATGAAGCAGCGAGCCCTACCTCATCCTTGGTCCGTTGAGTATCAAGCTTTCATGGTGGAAACCATGCCCGGCGTGTGTCGCTACATGCATCGATGGCAACCTGTTGGGGTCCAACCAAGTGCCTGCCTAACCATTTTTCATGGCCTCGGCGACCACGGCGAACGATTCTCCGGCATAGCCAGCTCAATTGCTAGCTCTGGCATCGCTGTGATGGCGCTCGACCTACCAGGGCATGGCCGTAGCCCTGGACGCCGTGGAACGATCAAGTCGTATGATTCGCTCATGGACGAAGTTGGCAACACAGTCTATTTCGCGACCCGTTCAGTTCCAAACGTGCCGGTCTTTGTATTGGGACAGAGCATGGGTGGAAACTTGGTTCTGAATTGGACTCTACGTCGCCCCTTTGAAGCCAAATCGATCGATGGGCTAGTTGCAATCGCGCCGATGTTACGCATGGGAAAAATGCCAAGCGAAAAATTCCTTCAAGTCGGACGTTGGTTGTCGCAACGACTGCCGAATTTAAGGCTCACTACTCCGGTCAATGTCGAACAATTATGCAACGATCGTGGTGGCCAGGACGCTTATCGACAAGATCCATGGGTCCATCGCAAGATGTCACTGCTGCTTGGACAGTCGCTTCTTGACAGCGGACAATGGGCCCTCGAGAACGCGCATCTCCTAAACAAGCCAACGCTTCTCATGCACGGTTGCGATGATACACTCACCTCGCCCGCAGCAACCGAACAAATGGCAGTCGCCTCGTCAGATGTCAGTACCTTGAAGCTATGGCCCGAGTGCAAGCATGACCTTCATTTCGAACTCCAACGCGAGACGATCGTCACTTACCTAGTAAGTTGGATGCAACAACAATTGAAGCCAACTCTCGCCACGCCGCAAACCGTTTCAAGGCGCGCGGCGTAAAAGCTTCGCTATCTTTCCGTTTCGACTTACGCATTGAATATCTGCCGCAGATTCACCTTACAAGATGTCGTAATTAAGGATACGCGTTTTTAAGTTTTTCGTATGTCGCTTCCCATAAGTTGGCAGCGGCTTCGAAGTCGACTTTCATGAACGCGATTTTGCCTTCTTGGTTTGCAATCGATTGTTCGCTACCGGGCCACAATGCGAACGATGCAGCATTTCCCATTGTCAGCCGGGATTCTACGGTTTTGGATGCGAGATAGTCCGCGAGCAGATCTGCGGCCATCGGATGAGGACTTCCCTTGAGTACAGAAACGGTGGTTGGAATCAGCATGCAGCCAACACCTTCAGTTCCTTGGTCAGGATAAATCATTTCAACTGGTGCTCCATTATCAATCTCGATCCTCGCATCATCTGTGTCGGTCAGACCCCACGCGAGTTGACCACTGCTGACCGCTTGAGCCACTTGTTTGTTCCCGCTTAATACCACGGCATTTTTGGCCACCTCGTTTATCCATTTCGAGAATCCATCTTCACCATCTGTCGCACGCGTCGCTTTCTCTGCGAGCACTAAGAAATGAGTCGCCGTTGTTCCGTAGAGTGGCCTTGCGAGTCCGCACTTCTTTTTCCACTTGGGATCGGACAACTCAGAAACGCTTCGCGGCCAATCTGAATCGTTGTTGATGAGTTTTTTATTGACCAGAAGAACTCGGGCTCTCGCTCCGACGCCCACCCATGTTCCATCGCTAGCTGCAAAGGAAGTCTTGGGCCAGTCAGCTGGTAATTGCCAATTCCTTGAACGAAGCAATCCAGCCTTTTGCAAACGGATCGTATGAAGAATTTCTCCATTCCAAAAAAGATCGCACTTTGGGCGATTACGTTCTTGCAGAATCCGATTGGCAAGCCCAACCGTTTTGCTTGACTCAATATCGAACTGCCTTGCGACGCTAGGTGCGTTTTCTGTCCGCTCAAAGGCATCAAAGATTGGACCTGCG
>JANODQ010000266.1:0-8014 GCA_031412775.1 Pirellulaceae bacterium
TCTCGACTCTCTTCCCGCAGACGACGGACTGCCGCGCGATCCGACGTCGGTTCGATTCCGGTCTATTGCTGCGATCCTGCTCGGAGGCATCCGCCGATGCGCGGCGCTGGATGGTGATTCTGACCAGCTTTTGACCAAAGACGAACCTATTTTGGACAATCTCGGTGACTCTTTAGTCGATTGAATCCGGATATAGGCTAGGCGAGAGTGACCGCAGCCAAGCGATCATGCCTTGGCGGTCTTTATGATGACTCGAAACGACCTGCCACATATCGTTGCCATGATGCTTGATACTGTGGAAAGACATCGATGGGAGCCGATCGCTAACACCCACCTGAAAAAACGGAATATAGTCAATCCCTTCGACTTGAGGCCCACCGTTAAGGATTGAAACGGCGTCCTCATTCAGTGGACTCCATGTCTCTACCCTCCACATACGCCAGCCAGGAAACAACGAATTCAAAACCTCGCGCGCTGCATTAAAGCTATCAATTCCATCGCCAGCACACATGAACGCGACCGTGCTTGGAATTTCACTCAGCCCGTGAAGCATCGCACTCGAACGGCTTAGGCTGTCCACAAAATTTGTTACACCGAGATCAATAAACGTATCTGGGGAATCTACCTTCAGCGACTCTGAAAAACCAAGCCGCTGGATCCTAAAGCTGCTATTTGAGTCTACCGTCCATACGGGTTTATTATCGACGACTTCGACTTGTACCGCGTGGTATCCCAAAGCGGTACATATTTGTTTGAGTGTTTCGGACTTTTTGCTAGGAGTAATACTCTGACTCAATCGTAAAGTAACACAGAAGCGATTCTGCTCGATTTCTATGCTGGCCTCTCGTCGAGCCAATCGTATTTTTCCGAAACAGCCAGATAGGTCTCCGAGGCATGAAGCTGAAGTGAATCGAAATACACAAGCACGCAACGACAATGCCAACGAATCCAATGATGAAAAGCATGATGGATCGACAGGCAACACAGGTGATTCTATGGACCAGCTTTTGATGTCGTAAAACCCATTGAGGTCAGCGAGCTCCGCAAATAGCATTCGCTTGGTGCCTCCGAAGTCAGCGCGTTCAATAAAAATATCTTCACTTGCCTTTTTGCGGAAATTCAGAATTTTTACTCTCGGACAAATGTCGGAAGAAATCAAGTAGTCAGTTCCCATTACCAAGTCCCCCTAAGGTTATCTGCGAATGAGAACTTGATGTTCAGCTTTTGAGAAAGCTCATTGATATGCAAAAACAACTCGGCAGGCACTTCACTTGCGGACGGCAGGTAGTACCGAATCTTGACTGGCAAACCCGCAGCCTTCATATCGACTTCCGCTTTGCCTACCCAACTATCGATGAATCTGATCCAATCTGCCGGATCAGTGCTTGTGACGCTGCTCTTGGTCACTGGATCCCAGGCCGATTTCAACGCGGCTTCGGATCGCTTTACTTGGACATACACGCCGTCGACGATAACATCGATATCTGTGATTTTCACGGTCTTGCCATCTACGACGCCAGTGACAACCTTGCCAAGGAACTCAACTGGTTTACCAGTAAAACGCTGCAGTGTTGCAGCGGCTTCGACCTCGTAGAAAAAGCCTAGTCGCCTGGGATGAGGAATAGAGCTTGAGAGTTGTCCGAATAAAGACGTGAAACCATTCCGCAGTCGCAGTTGGTCTAGATCAGTCACCAATCTCTTGAGGCCGTAGGTAGTGTCATCAAACAGTTGCACCGGTAAATCATTTAGCATGTCTGCGACTTTCGCAGGATCGATTGCTTTGGCTTGATTACTTACGTTCACTCGATCGAACTAGGATAAAGTTCGGGTGAGAGCGAACGCAGCCAAGCGACTAACTCAACACGATTGTCATTCCCCATGGAAACCAGTTTCCAGCGATCATTGCCAACATGTTTAATGCTGTGTAGCGTCCCTGAACTACCCGTTCCCGCTTGTTCCAATTTGAAGAACGGAAGGAAATCTACTTCGTCTACAAAAGGGCCATCAGATAGCAGTGCCTCAGCTTCCGGCCTCAGCTTTTTCGAGTGGATCAGATCAACCCGCCAAACGGTTGGTTCGGTTATAAATCTCCTGATAGCTTGCCGAGTCATTTCAAAATTATCTTTGTCTTCGCCAACTCCATGAACGCTAAACTCAACCGGTGTTGCTTTCAAGTAATCGAGGCATTTCCTCAATTGCTTCAAGTTATCCTCCGAATTTTGAGCACGAAAGTCGTAGAAGGTATTAGCGTCGGTAACGACAAGCGGCGAAGCATTCCCCGGGGCGCTAACGACATACTCGTCATCTGACGGAAGCCGCCATACTGCACGACCCTGGTCGTAATCTATGGGAGGTACGCTGTGTCCAAACAGTTGAACCATTCGCTTCAACATCTCTGTTTGCGTTTCGACGCTCTTATCCTTGTCGTAATAATTGAAAGATACGGAAATAAGTCGTCGCGAAAGACGTTCCAGGTTTCCTCCACTTCGCCTGCAATAGATCCCCCAACCAAACCTAATGTAATGGCCCCCGCACTCGGAACTTGCACGAATGGTAAACGATAAGTCTTTCGCATACTGCTGCGCCATGTCAATCAGTTGACCTGCCTCAGTTGGGATTGAAGACAGGTCGGCTTCAAAAGTCCATCTCGATAAATCGGAGAACGCCGAAAGAGATGGCAACTCGTTGAATGCCATGATGGGCATGTACCAGTGGCATTGCTCGCCGGTACACATCGGAAATTGCTGACTGACTTTTTCGCGTAAACGCAAAAGCTCCTGGCGACTAGCGACAGATGACTCTACGGCAAATCGCTGTGATGATGGTCGGATCATTGGAAGTTACCAGTTCTTAACAAAGCCAATTTCACTCACCCAGTCAATGTCCAAACCTGCTTCACTCAACTTTGTAACGTGAGCCATTAACTCATCCGGGACGTCCACCAAATTGGGCACGTAATACCGAATCTTGACAGGCAGGCCTTTCGCCACCATGTCAGATTTCGCCTTGCCTATCCAGTCATCCATTGCTTTGATCCATTGGACAGGATTGTTGCTTGGAGCCGACGGGTTGATCTGTCGCTTCAAAGCAGATGC
Organism: Pirellulaceae bacterium; assembly: GCA_031412775.1. Taxonomy (GTDB): domain Bacteria; phylum Planctomycetota; class Planctomycetia; order Pirellulales; family Pirellulaceae; genus JAIYDQ01. The sequence continues at coordinate 3,096 of JANODQ010000266.1, forward strand.
GGCACTCTTCACTTGGAAGTAGACGCCATCGACAAGTACATCGATATCCGTATTCCCGAATGGAGTTTTAATTATCCTTTGTAGTGTTGCTGGCTGCCCAGTAATGCGCTGTAGCGATGCCGCAGCCTTTATCTCGTAGAAGAAGCCGTATTTTGTCGCGTAGTCACCTTGGCCTTTTAGGTAGCCAAAGATTGACGTAAAGCCTTCTCGCAATCGTAGCTGATCTAGATCGGTAACTAGTCGCGTTAAACCATAGGTCGGCTCTTCAAAAAGCTGTGCCGGTAAGTCGTTAAGCATTTTTGCGACTGAATCGGGGTCGATTGCTTTGTTCGTCGCGTTGTCAAAAACGATCCTGCCGAGCTTTAAAACAACATCGTCAAAATCTGCCTGAGGGAGTCCTCTTAATCGTGCGATAACCCCATCATTGAGCGAATTAAGGACCTTTAGACCGGCCTGCGCTGCTTCAATCGAGCTCTGGGTCGCGATCTTTGTCAGCGTATCGATTAAATTCTCGCCAATCTGATTGGCTGGGTTCGAGGCGTCTTCCAAGCGGCCGCCAGTCTTGACGAACCCTTCTAGCAGTTCGTTCGATGTCAACACGGCGCGAGCGGTGTCAAATGCGGCTTGACTGCAAATCAGTTGCGGCAACGCCTTTGCGAGCTGGCCCATGTCATAGGCGTTGTTCAGCCCACGACGCAGTAGCTCAATTAATGCGTCGGAGAAAGGATTCTTTCCAACTGCAACAACGATCGCGCGAACGATCGAAACCGGGACGTCAACCGTTTCACCAGCACCAACTGCAACTTCGGTCAATAACCCAAGCGCGCTAAGCGATGTTTCGATCTTGTTTACTGGGACCGACGAAAAGCCTATTCCTCGCCAAGAGTTCTTGGCAATCGAGCCAACATCACCGACGATAAAGACACCGCCAGCGACATTGCGCGCTATTCCGGCAACCGTCGTTGTGTCACCGCCAATAAATCCCCACAGGGCGTCCTTTGTTCTCGTCCAAGCAGTTACTTCCGTAACGACAAGTTTTGTACCGACGCTGGCACCGCGAACAGGCGCGCCACCAACGAATGGATTGTAGATGAGCTCTTGAGCATACAGAGTTACCCGCTCGACTCCACCGGCAAGCTGCCCTCGACTTACGACGTAGATTTCCGCGTATCCATTCGCTCCGATGGTTACTTCACTGACCGGTTGACCTTGATCATCGAGGATGTCGAGCAATTGGCCTGCAATCAGCTCCGTGAAACCAACCTCATAGGTTCCGCCGGGGGTGCCCCAAATCTTCGCGGTTGTCCAGGACTTGTATGCTTGGGAGCGGACTTGATTAAACTCACTACGCGGAGAATGCCCAGGAATCGAAACGACGCCATCGAGCAAATTCCACGATTCGATATCTGGGGTTGTGGATGTAGGAACTCGATCGCCGACAATTACGAAGAATTCAAGTTCGATCTCAGGCCCACTGTTGGAAGTGGTTACGGTGTATTGTTGGATTGCCGTTCGATCGCCGACCGTCGCGGTTACAACTCCAGTTCCCACTCGCGACCATTCGTCGTCGGTCCGTACCGCAACGCTCGCTTGGCCATTGCTGACAACTCCCTCCGAAAATTGAGGGTCATGGCTGGAGCCGATGATCCCGTTGGAACTTCGGAAATAAACCGGAGTTCCATCTGGAGCATTGGTCGTGAAGCTTAAAACAAACCCTTGCGAACTATTGCGAGGAATGGATGTGGGGTTCGCAGCGGACGATACGATGTTCGCTGGCACAACCGTCAAGGAAAAATCCCTGGTGCTGGAATCCGCTTCCACGCGGATTTGCACGAGTCCATTCACTTGGAAACCGGGCGAGTACACTCTCGCAAAGGCTTCTCCGTTAACCGTACTAGCAAACGGCAAGTTTTGGGGGGGGTGGACCAATTCACCAACGAGTCCGCTGTTGTCGCCTTGGATAACGGTCCAAGAAACCTGAGTTCCGTCAGCTACGTTATTTCCGTGCGCATCTTGCAAACGCACCCGAACCAAGCGATTATCAAGCGTGGCACCGATCAATGGAGAATTACCGCTTGGGAAATCGACCTGGATACTGTCAACAATCCCGGGGATTGTTTTAAAGTTAAGCATGCGGCGCTGACCAAGGAATTCGAACAAAACATTGTATGTTTCGTTTGCGAAATCTCTCGTATCAAACGAAGCCCCCGATAGTCCGGCAAAGAACGCATCGGTTTTTGACGTTGTAACTCCCGCAGGGTTGGTGAATGTGAATTTTGCCTGTTTGCCATCAATGAACTCTTCAACTTCATCAATGGTTCGTCCAACGATCCCGGCGGAGACGGTCGCATTGGCCACATCCACGCTGACTTCGTCCGGACCTGAGAAAAACGTTTCGACTGCCGTAAGCCGAACGAGATCACTAACCTCGTACTTTGCCCCTTCTTTTACAGTTACTTCTACGGAGTAATCGGCTAATTCTTCTGAACGTGCGCCCGCTTCAATGTAGAGCGTTACGTTCCGGTTTAATTCACTGAAACCCAGTCTCCTAAGATCAGCCACCGAGTACGAGCCACTGGGAACAAAATAGCTAGTCGAGGAATCACCAATCAGCTTTGATGCCAACGGATCGCGTGTGCGATTCACATCATTATTCCCGGTCCACAATCGCAACCCCCGACCACTTTCCGACGACAAGGACAAAACGTCGTAATCGAGGTCTACCGTCAAGTCCGAAAAGGAACCGAAATTCGGCAAACGCAATTCAATTGGCACGAATGACTTTTCGTTGTTACTCTGATCGTCTTGGTTTCCTGCAACTCCATCGGCATTGAAGCCATCTCGCAAATCGATGATTCCATCGCCATCACTATCGTCGTTATTAACAAACACGACTCTTCCGAGTTTGTCCGACTTGAATTCGATTAACTCCTCGGATTGAACGCCGAAATAGGTGTCGTCGATTTGGCCATTGTTGTTTGAATCAACGTCCAGGTCCGCACTAATACCTCGAACGTGTACTCTGTCAGTCAGCACGCCAGACCAGATTGCTCCGTCGACGGTAAGAGTCGCGTCAATTGGCGCAAAATTGACGGTCCGATTGGAAGGCTTCACGGCCTCAATGAAAAAAGTCCTTGTCTCGCCAGGGGACAAGCCCGTTATTGGCGTGCCCGGCACAACGAGATCATTGTTGGTTCGGAAGCTTGAAGCATCTTTCGTCCAGATTCTCAGATCGCCATCAATTTGCCCAAAGCTTGCCGCCGCGTATTGAAGTCTTTGCGAAAGGTTATTCGCACCCGCATGGACGAGGTTTGAAGACAATGAAACGGTGAACGGGGTGAAACTCGCACCGGCAATCTGACCATCAACGATATCGGCTGTGCCATCACTGTCGATATCTCCCGACAATAGTGGAATGAACTTCCCTTGGCTTTCATCTTGCTCGGCAATATCCTCTTCGCTCGACCGAGACGCCGAACCTCTGTTTAGGGTGTCAACGTCCATATCTAGCGAAGGCAAATGAAGCCACGCGACCTTCCCCGATGTTGGGTTACTTGAGCCGTCGCCACCAAAGAAACGCTTTTGTAGTAATCCTGAATTGTTCTGGACAAACCATTTGTTGCTGCTAGGGGTTGACTGACCATCGGTCCACGCCGGGGTGGCCCTGTCATCGACCCACGCCCGATAGTCGTAATCTGGATTGAGCGCAGAATTGCCTGATGAATCCTTTTTCGTTCGGTTGGTTCCTAAATGTTGAACCGTGATCACGTGTGAATTGCCAGCCTGTAGCGTGGGCATAACCCTGGTAACCTGGCCAAATCCGGCACTTATTGAGCCAACACCACTGACATTCATTTGCCAGGATTCAGAGTTGCTGTTGCTGTGGTCGCCAATGAAGAAGTAGGGCGATACCCGCATGTCAGTGGCGATATCAGCTGCTAGCATTTGCCGAAGTTCAAGACGCTCTAACGTTGAACGCCTTGATGTTTTGTGGCCCTTCGATCGCATCTTTATATGGTTCGATCGGCGAATTGAGCGGTCGAAAATGTGCTGACAAATGTCAAGGAACTTAGGGAACTTCATAGGTCGACAATTAGATGAAGGTTAAGCACACAATGGCTAAGCGACTACTCGGATGCACTTTCGCGAAACCGACTCGGTTGGCGAAAAAAGGGGATACTGGACGCGGCGGCTTTCCTTGTCGGATTCTTAGAAAAACCTTTAGTTTTGTCAAGTCTCGAACGCCTGATTTGCCTAGGCTGATGGACCGACGCAATTCGGAGCGAATCGGCGTACGATTTGTCGGGAAAAACAAGTCGTACTCGAGCAACGCCAATTGCAACCTAGGATGGTGAAGACTGACCCATCGCCGCTAGCCACGGGTGCTGCAGATGTCACAGTTGTGCAGATAGCAACTGAAGCTAGCGCATGCGTGTCAGAAAATTCGACAGTTCCACGATCCCAGTTACTCGCTGTAACGAATTTAGAAATTGTTCTGTACTCGGATCTAACAGTGATTCTTCGCCTTCCACAGCGATTCACGTGATTCATCAATCATCTAGTCGGGGCGTCCCAAGCGTAAGCTAGCTATTCCGCCAACGAGCCGCCAAGCAAGCCGCAAACTACCGAAAGCAGCGTGAGCGAACCATTTAACCGAACATGGATCTGGTCTTGCGGTCGGCAGCTTCTTGAAAGCGATAGTCACGAAGTAGGCGATCCGCCAAGCGGCTCGGGTGGGTTCGATGGTGAAGTTGTGGAGGTGCCAACAAGATCCCAATCCGCAGGCGGTCAATGTTATGACGATGGGAATGGCAATCGTTCAGAGACAAATACTCTCAAAGTCTCTGGGTTATGAAAACCGCCGGGTTAACGACTCTGGGTTATATCGTGTCTGCCTCACACGGGATTCTTTTTTTCAG
>JANODQ010000267.1:0-4647 GCA_031412775.1 Pirellulaceae bacterium
TTTCAGCGTTGGATTCTTTCAAATCTCTTGCGAGTACAACGCGTAGCTTCTGTGTCGGACATGACAATGCGACAACTGACACAACTCGCCAATCGTGATCTACCTTATGAAAGTTGGAGTGTAATACTAAATGGATTCAACGCCCCATTTAGTCCTATGCCGATCGACCTTGCAAACGAAAGACTCGAACCGTTCAGGATAACCGAGACTACTCGATTCATATTGCATGTCGGATCAGATCTGACGCGTAAAAATCGTGGAGCTTTGTTGGATATGGTTGTAGCGATTGGAGCAGCTTGGGATGGCGTAATATGCTTCGCAGGGCAGCCGATGGGAAACCAACTGCGCTCAAAATCGCAGTCGCTTGGGCTGACAGATCGGATTATCGAAGTAGTAAATCCCGATCACGAAACGCTGGTAGCACTTTATTCGCGTTGCGATGCATTTGTATTCCCATCTTATTCGGAGGGTTTTGGTTGGCCCTTGATTGAAGCACAGGCTTGTGGAGCTCCAGTAATTGCAAGTAGTATTGAACCGATGCCAGAAGTCAGCGGCGGTGCTGCTATTCACGCGTCACCGGACAACATGCAAGAGTTTGTTGATGCATTTATTCGCCTCCAAAATCCGGCCGAGCGCGAAACGCTCATTCAACGCGGATTTGAAAACTGCAAGCGTTTCGAGGTGGATGTGATGATCGAAAGGTACCGCAAACTAATCCTTCGTGAAGATGGTTGCACCGGTTCTCTTAGCGATGCTTCAAGATCGCGTTAAAAGAACGTGGTGATTCAGTATGACTATCGTTCTTAAGTTGATTCTCGTAGTTTTACCTTGGCCTCTGCGGCGTGTTTTGCTTCAGTATTTCTATGGATATGAAATCCATGAAACTGCCCGCATCAAGTTAGCTTGGATTTATCCAAAAATGCTTGTCATGAAGGAAGGAGCAACGATTGATCATTTTACCGTGGCTGTAAACCTAGATCGAATGGAGTTGGGCGTTAAAGCTTCCATTGGGCGTCGCAATTGGATTACCGGTTTTCCGTCTGGAACAGATTCAAAGCACTTTCGCCATTTAGAAGATCGTCGTTCCGAATTGATTCTTGGTGATCAATCTGCGATCACGAAAAATCATCACATAGACTGCACAAGTCCCATTCACATTGGAAGCTTTGTCACAATAGCTGGTTACTACTCGCAATTGCTTACACATTCAATTGACGTGGTCGCATGTCGTCAAGACAGTGCACCTATCACCATCGGAGACTATTGTTTTATCGGGACCAACGTGGTGATTCTTGGAGGAGCAAATTTACCACCACGCTCTGTTCTCGGCGCGAAGTCACTTCTTAACAAATCGTTTACAGACGAGATGCAACTTTACGGTGGCGTACCGGCCAGGCCGATAGCAAGTATCGCTGAGGATGCCAAGTATTTTCAGCGTGCGGAAGGATTTGTTGAGTGAGTTTAAGAGTCGCCAATCTGCATCAATGCCGCGCTGTTAACCGCAGGCTGACGCCAGGCGGCTGATGATCATAGATCGCTACGCGGCGGTCAGTGGTCGACTTTTTTGAATCTCTCCATGAATTCACTTCGTGCCCTCCATGTAATTTCGAGTATGAACCCGGTTAGCGGGGGGCCATGCCAAGTACTGCGTAACACGATTCCGCTTCTTCGCGAACACGGCATCGAAAGCGAAGTAGTTACTTTCGATGTTGCGGATGAATCGACCTATGCAAACGATCCGTTTCCTATCCACGGTGTTGGACCATCGAAAAACCCTTGGTGCTACAGCTCGCGTTTTAAACCGTGGCTCACCGAAAATATTTCGCGTTTCGATTTGATCATTCTGCATGGGCTCTGGCTGTACAACGGTTTTGCAACCTATCGCGCGATCCAACCACTAAAAAAAGTAAATGGCGACGTCAGTCCAAAATTCTTGATCATGTCGCACGGGATGCTCGACCCGTGGTTCCAGCGCGATCCGAGTCGCCGATTAAAGGCGTGGCGCAATTGGTTCTACTGGAAACTGATCGAGCGCAACGTGGTCAACGGTGCTGACGGAATACTTTTCACTTGCGAACAAGAGTTACTTCTCGCACGACAAACTTTCGCGGGCTATTTGCCAAAACGCGAGTTGAATGTTGGCTTGGGAATCGCCGAGCCACCTCCTGAATCAACACAGATGAGAACTGCGTTCGATGACGCGTGTTCCCAGCGTGAGGAACGGCCTTATCTACTATTTATCAGCCGCATTCATCCTAAAAAAGGTGTTGATTTACTGCTGAATGCTTATGAAAAACTTCGCGAGTCTATTCATGGAAGCGAGATCAAGATACCTGATTTGATGATCGCTGGTCCGACCGATTCTGCTTATGCTCAAGAGATGATTGCTCTTGCGGAACGACTTCAATTGGTAGGAGCTGCTCCCGTTGTCCATTTTGTGGGGATGTTGCAGGGGGACGCGAAATGGGGGGCGTTCTATGGCTGTGACGCATTCGTCCTTCCAAGCCATCAAGAAAATTTTGGAATCGCCGTCGCCGAAGCGTTGGCATGTGGCAAGCCCGTGCTGATATCGAACCAAGTCAATATCTGGCGCGAGATCGAATCGTCAGGAGCAGGATTCGTTGCCGATGATAATGCGCAGGGAACCTATCAACTGCTCGATCGATGGTGTCGGTTGTCGGAGACGGAAAGACAATCAATGCAATCCAAGGCACGGGCTTGCTATCAAGATCATTTTGATGTGGCAGTAAGTACCAAACGGATGGCCGATGTATTGAGAAGCGTGGTCGATAACGTCAGATAGCACAACAAACCTTCGCGACGTAGTGGGACGAGCCCACCCGTCGCGTCACACGACCGCGGGATGCGGTGAATAGCGCACCAAACCGATTGCGACTTTTCGGGGCCAGCCCGACCGTCGCTAGTGCACCCAAAGGGAAATACGGTGGGCACTACCGAGCGAAACTGGGCCTCGTGCCCACGTTTCGCAATAGGTTTGAAGACCTAGAAATGCAGGGACCACACTCGCGCATTATCACGACGCGCGCGGGACGCGGTAGTAACGCACCAAACCTATTACAACGTGTCGGGGCGAGCCCGACCGTCGCTCGTTACATACAAAACTAACGTCGCTAGGTACGAGTCAATCGCATTTTTGAAAGTCCATCAAGCGACCATCATGGCAGATATCCTCGACGCTAGTACGACACAACCACTCCACGGTGGACCGTGCTTTTCATTTCGCAACCGTCTTGAACGGGTTGTTTGGATGTGTGCTTGGTTTGTACTCGCATCGTGGACGCCGCCTCCGATGCATCGATATCGCGTCGCCCTGCTTCGCCTGTTTGGTGCCAAGGTTTCTTGGTCAGCGCATGTTTACTCTAGTGCTCGTATCTGGTATCCACCCAATTTAGTCATGGGTGAGAATTCGTGTCTCGGACCAAGAGTGAATTGTTATTCGATGGCTCTGATAACGCTTGAAAAATATGCAGTTGCTTCTCAAGGCGTTCATTTGTGTACCGGTATGCATGACATTGACGATCCAGACTTTCAATTAAGTGCAAAACCCATCGTACTCAAAGAACGCGCGTGGGTTGCCGCAGAAGCGTTCATTGGACCTGGTGTGACCGTACACGAAAACGCCGTCATTGGCGCACGCACGGTCCTGTTTAAGGATGCCGAAGCGTCGGCGATATATGTAGGCAATCCGGCTGTCCTTATTCGAAAACGGAATTTGCGTGGTAACGAAGTGCGTGAGATGAAAGTTGATTCTTCGCCTTCGTGATCGATAAGCATTTAAAAGTTTAAGAATGACCGTTTCGATCGTAGTGCTTACGAAAAATGAGGCAGCCGATATTGAATGGTGCCTGTCGTCATTGACTTGGTCTGACGATATTCATGTTCTCGATTCTGGAAGTACGGACGCGACTGTCGAAATCGCCGAATCACTTAATGCGAAGGTTGCTTATCATCCATTTACGAGCTTTGGAGAGCAACGAAATTACGCATTAGATAATCTAGACTTCAAGCACCAGTGGGTCTTGTTCCTAGATGCCGATGAAGTTGTAACGGAAGCATTTCATGTTGCATTGAAAGAGGCAATTTCTACGAGCTCCACAGACGTTGCAGGTTTCTATTGTTGCTGGAAGATGATTTTAGAGGACCGCTGGCTAAAGCGATGTGATAGTTTTCCAAAATGGCAGTTTCGCCTTCTACGATTGGGGAGGGCGAGGTTCATCGATTTTGGACATGGTCAAAAGGAGGGGCAAATTGACGGAGAAATTGCTTACCTTCGTGAACCTTATTTACATTATGGCTATTCGAAAGGTTGGTCGCATTGGATCGATAGGCACAATCGATATTCATCTTTGGAAGCTATTGCGAGAACTGGAAATCGGCCGCCATTAAAGAATGTCCTATCAGCACATGGAAGCATTCGAAATCCCGCGATTAAATCATGGCTTACGATGGTTCCCGGTTGGCCTTTAATGCGATTCTTTTACTCGTACATAATCAAGCTTGGTTTTCTGGAAGGAACACCAGGACTGATTTACTGTGTGAATATGGCTTATTATGAATTTCTTATCAAAATAAAGATTCGCGAACAACGTAAGAAAGTTGAATCAAAAAGTAAGTAAGTAAGTAAGT